>CAXTUQ010000709.1:0-3001 GCA_964247405.1 uncultured Acetobacteraceae bacterium | reverse complement strand
GGCCGGAGCGGGGGGATTGGCCGGGGGAGCGGTGATATTCGGAACCGGGATCGTGATCCCGCCGAGGCCGATCTGGCCGTTCGATTGGTTGAACGGCACATTGGTGTTGGGGGTCGAGTCTGCCCGCTGGATGAAGGGCTGGCCGGTGATGACCCATTGCTGGGTGCGGTCGTCGTAGTAGGCGTACGTCGTCAGCCCGTTGGCAGTGGGAACCGGACCGCCTCCCCCGGCGCCCGTCGTGCCCGCCAGGTTCCCGGTGTAGTGGCCCGGCCCGTAGTCGTTGTAGCCGATGCCGGTGGCGCCCGGCGGCACGTTTGGAGTCGCACTGCCGTTCGGGGGGCCGGCCTGATGGTGGAAGCGGAGCATCGGTTGGCCGGTCGTCGGGTCGTTGGGGGCCGCCGTCACATAGAACGCGCATCCGGTCACGGCCGGCGTGAACACGAAGTGCGACTGGTTCGCGGTCGGGTGCTCCGGGACGTCGACAGTCATGTCGCCCTGGTAGCCGCCTGGGGGAGGGTTGTTGCTCGGCACCTGGTATGGCAGCCAGGTCCCGGTGGTCGCACTCTGTGGCGCAGGCATATTCGGACCCGCAGGAGGGACCGGGCGGAGGTTGATGCGCGCTCCGGGCACGTTGCCGCCGAGGGCTGGCTGCCCCGGGCCATGCTCGCCTGGCGCGAGCGAATCGACGTTGAACGTCACGGTGTCGCCTCTTTGGAGGGGCACGCCGTTGGGAGGGGATCCGATCACGCCGATGAAGTGCGTGGCGCCGTAGGCACCTGGATTTCTGATGAACTCTGTTGTGGCGGGGTTCGTCGGTGCCGGAGCGCCGGGCGGTGGGGCGCCTATGCCGCCGGGCTGAAAAGGAGACGGGACCGGCGCTGCAGGCGGCGCAGGAATACCGCCTGGGATGCTGTTCAGGAAATTGTTGATCGCGATCCCTATGGCATTGCCGATGTTGAACAGAGCTCCCTCCTCAGGCACGCTTTTCCAGCCGCCCGGTCCGCTTCTCGGCGCGATCGTGTTGTTCAAGGAGTTTGGCGTGTCGCCTTTGTCGTTCTTGATGGTGTCATCGGCTCCCTTGCCCTTGAGGAAGTCGTAGGTCGTCTTGTCGCCAAGTGCTGCGGCGACATGCAGCGCGGTGTTGCCGTCCAAGCCCTTCTGGTTGATGTCCGCCACCGACATGTGGGAGGTCAAGGTGCGGATCACGTCAGGATTTCCCGCGGCTACTGCGACGGTCAGCAAGGAAAGGCCGGGATCGACGTCGTCATTCGGATTGGCGCCGGCCTTGATCAGCTCCGTCGCGCGCTTCGGGTCGCCGTTCTTGACCGCCGCCCCAAGTTCGCCGTCCACTTTGCCGTGGAGGTACTTCTCCACGTCGTCGTAGGCCTGCTTGTCCGAGCCCACTCGCGGGCCCTTGGCGAGATCCAGCGGGGCCTTGCCATTCCCGTCGGCCTTGGCGAGGTCGGCGCGGCCGTCATTGCCGAGCGTCTTGATGAGGTCGAGCGCCCCGTCCCGGCCCGTGAGGTTCGCGACGGCGAAGTCGAGCGCGGTGGGGGCGCCTTTGACGCCGCGGAGCGGCGCGTTGATGTCGGCGCCCGGGGGAAGGTTGTTCACGATCGTCTTCACGGCGTCGAGGGTATCCTTGGAGACGGCATGGCCGTCCTTCGGTATGCCTTGCAGCGTGAGGCGCAGCGGCGCGTCGGGGTCTGCGCCAGCTTGGAGAAGCTTCCTTTCGAATGCCGCGTCATGATGGAGGACAGCTTGGGTAAGCGCCTTGTCCTTTCCTTCCTGGTCTTTCGGGATGTCCGACGGGGAAGGGAACACGGGGATCTGAAGGTTTGCAAGGTGCCTTTTGTCGGCGGGCGCGGCCTGGGTCGGTGCCGCGTTCTGGGCCTCGCTGAACGCGGCGGTGAGGTCCTTCAGCGTCGATCCCGAACCGCCTGCGCTCGGCGTCGTGTGGTCCACTGCTTGTATGGGCATGGTTCGATCCTTTCCTCGTCTCGCTCAGCCGCGCACGCCGCCGGCGTTGTTGGCGCCGTTGCCCATGCCCGGCTGATAGCCCGGCGCGATCTGCGACCGGTCCGTCAAGCCGGCCGCCGGCGTCCAGCCCAGGATGCCGGCAAGGTCGGCGCCCGGCCCGCCGGTCGTGTTGCCGCTCACGTCCATCCCGGGTGCGGAGATCAGCGCGTCCTTCGCGTTGAGCACCGTGTTGCCGGTGATCGTGTCGCCCGACCCGGCTTGCGTGCCGCTGTTCGCGTCCGTGCCGGCGATGATCCCGTTGCCCGGCGTGCCGTCGGACACGTTGCCCCGCAGCGTGTCGCCGGCGGATCCCATCAGGGCGAAGCCGCGTCCATACGCGTTGTCCAACGCCAGGTTGCCGGTGAAGTCGTTGCCGGTGTCCTGCTTGGCGTCGCTCGCGTAGGAGTCGTCGGAGAACGCGTCGTCCGCCGCCTGATGCACCTCGTTGCCGGACACCGCGTTGTCCGACGAGCCGTTCATCAGGGCGATGCCGTCCGCGTTGGTTCCCTCGACCAGGTTGCCGGTCACGTGCGCGCCCGTGGCGCCGTCCAGCCGGATGCCGTTCGACGCGGCGCCCTGGACCGTCACATGGCTGACCGCGGCGTTCGTGGCATTCTGCACCAGCACCCCCGCCGCATCCGGCAGGGAGCTGCGGTTCGCGGCCGTCACGCTTGTTTGCAGGTTCGACAGCGCGGCGCCCGCGCCCGTCAGCCGGATCGCCCCCTTGTCCGGGTCCGTCGCGCGCAGCACCGTGCCCTGGCCCGCGCCGCTGACGCCGATGCCGTCCGCGGTCAGCACGGCGCTGTGCAGGTAGGTGCCGGCGGGGATGAACACCGCCTGGCCGGACGCCTTGGCCGCGTCGAACGCGCGCTGCAGCGCCGCCGTGTCGTCGGTCGCGCCGTCGCCTTTGGCGCCGTAGGCCGCGACGCTGATGGAGTTGGGCGGCGGCGCGGTGCTCGCGGGCGCGCCGACGCCGCCGGAG
>CAXTUQ010000708.1:0-3001 GCA_964247405.1 uncultured Acetobacteraceae bacterium | reverse complement strand
ACTCAAGGCGGGGTGGGGGGCGGAACGGCGCGGGAGCCGAAACCTTGCCGAGGTCCGGGAACGTGGCCAGCTTTGACTGGTGAACGGCTTGCAAGCGGCGAGTTCGGAAGAGCGCGGTTTGGGTTATGGCTGTCATGGTTTCGAGGTGAACGCTTGGCATGATCAAGAACCGCGCAAACGAGCCGATCCGTTGACCTGAATGGCTCGAAAACTCGCGAACCGAGGTCAGCCCGATGACGCGAGACGACCAGCCTTTGAGTTCTGCGTTGCCGGGCGGCCCGTGTCGGCGCAGGCTGTGAACCGGATCTTGCTTCAGGACTGGAAGGCAAGGGTGGCCGCGGCGGCGCGTGTCGCGTGGTTCGTGGACATGCTGCCATGGGACTGCGACGTTGATCTGCGCGTAACGCAGTACTCGGAACGGAGGATTGCGGATCGGGACAACCTGATCAAGCCGATCCAGGATGCGCTACAAGGAATTACTTACCGGAACGATAGACAGGTGAAAGACTCCATGTCCAATTGGCGCAACATCAATGGCGCGTTTACAATCAGGTTTGTCTCGCTTCCGCTTGCTCTGGCATTTTCCAACGGCGACGAGTTCCTCCATATACGAGTCTGCCCTAGCCCTGACACGGAGGATTTGGGATGACGACGCAAGTCCGCCGGGACGCGGGTGGTCTTGCCCAACGGAAGGTCGCGCGGAAGTACAAGCTCCTGGGCTACGAGGTGCTGGAAAGCCCTGGGACTGACCGTCTGCCCGAGTTCATGCAAGGAATGGAACCCGACATCGTTGCCCGAAGCGCGTTGGACAACGTGGTTATTGAAGTGAAGCCTCATTCCACCCTCAAAGGCGCGAATGACCTGATCGACATGGCAGAACGCGTGTCGAGTCATCCCGACTGGCGTTTCGAGCTGGTGGTTCTCGATGAGGACGAGCACGGCCGGCCGCTTGGCGCCGGACCGAGCGGTGACGACCTGTTCCGGACGGTCCAGGCCGCGGCGGACGCCCGCCTCACAGATGTAGCCACCATTTATCTCGCCCAGATTCTGGTAATGGCGGCGCGCGACCTCACCCGGAGACATAAGGTCGCCGTCAAGGGCAAAGCCGACCGGGCGCTCTTCACGGATCTGGGCTTCCACGGCGTGCTGCCGCAAGCCCTGGTGCAGAGGTGCTTGGCTGCCCTGGACAGGAGAGACGATCTTATCCATAGGCCGAACGGCCGCGAGCCTCCCGCCATGGCCGAACTCAAGGACCTAGTGGAGCTTTGCGAGCTGGTGAGAGGGTTCTAAACCTCGGAGCAGCGCATCACCCTGAAGCCAGCCCGCCCTCGCAGCGCAGGCCGTCCATCCGCCGGAACGCGCGCCGGTTGCCGTTTCACTCCTTCACCGCCCCGGTCAGCGAACTCACGTAGTACTCCACGAAGAACGAGTACAGCAACGCCACCGGGATCGACCCGAACAGCGCCCCGGCCATCAGCGCGCCCCACTGGTAGTCATCCCCCTGCACCAGTTGCGTCAGCACCGCCACCGGCACCGTCTTCTTCTCCGACGACTGGATGAACGCCAAGGCGTAGATGAACTCGTTCCAACTGAGCGTGAAGGCGAAGATGCCGGCGCTGATGAGGCCGGGTACGGCCAGCGGCAGGGTGATGCGGCGGAGGATCTGCAGGCGGGTCGCGCCGTCGATCAGCGCGCATTCCTCCAACTCGTACGGGATCGACTTGAAATAGCCGATCAAGAGCCAGGTGCAAAACGGGATCAGGAAGGTGGGGTAGGTCAGGATCAGCGCCATCGGGCTGTCGAACAGGCCGAGCCTGAACACCATGGCGGCGAGCGGGATGAACAGGATGGAGGGCGGCACCAAGTAGGCGAGGTAGATCGACAGCCCCACCCAGTTGCTGCCGCGGAAGCGCAGGCGCTGGATGGCGTAGGCGGCCAAGACGCTTGCGAAGATGCTGATGGCGGTCGCCGCCGCGGCGATGCCCATGGTGGTCATCAGCCATTGCGGGTAGTCCGTGTCGAACAGCAGCTTGCGGACGTTCTGCAACGTGGGCGAATGCACCCAGAACGGGTTGTAGTCCTTGTAGTTGTAAAGCTCGTTGTTCGGCTTGAACGTCGTGACCGCCATCCAGTAGAACGGGAACAGCAGCACGACGATGAACAAGACCAGCGGCACATAGACCGTCACCACCCGGCGCGGGATGCTGTCCCAGGACAGCGCGCCCTGGCGCTCCGCCCCGGCCTTGGCAATGATCTCAGTCATTGCTCTCGCCCTGCTGCCACTTGCGCCGGGCGAGGCCGAAGTAGCTGATCAGCGTCGCGGCCACCAGGAACGGGATCATGGCGACGGCGATGGCCGCGCCTTCGCCCAACTGGCCGCCGGGGATGCCGCGCTGGAAGGCCAGCGTCGCCATCAGGTGCGTGGAGTTGACCGGGCCGCCGCGGGTGATGGCATACACCAACTGGAAGTCGGTGAAGGTGAACAGCACGGAGAACGTCAGCACCACCGACAGCACCGGCATCAGCATGGGCAGCGTCACATGCACGAACCGCTGCCAGGCGGTCGCGCCGTCCAGCATCGCCGCCTCATACAGCGACGGCGAGATGGTCTGCAGGCCCGCCAGCAGGCTGATGGCCACGAACGGGATGCCGCGCCAGATGTTGGCGGCGATCAGGCTGAGCCGGGCGTGCCAAGGCGTGCCGAGGAAGTCGATGTTCCCGTCAATCAGCCCGGCGCCGCGCAACACGTAGGAGATGATCGAGAACTGCGGGTCGTAGATCCACCAGAACGCGATGGCCGACAGCACCGTGGGCACGATCCACGGCACCAGCACGATCGCGCGCACCAACGACTTGAACGGGATGCGGTCGTTGAGCAGCAGCGCCAGCCACAGCCCCAGCCCGAACTTGCCCACCGTGGCGAGGCCCGTGTAGAACAGCGTGTTGGTGACGCTGAGCCAGAAGATGCGGTCGTGCCACAGGCTCTCGAAGTTCTCCAGCC
>CAXTUQ010000707.1:0-3003 GCA_964247405.1 uncultured Acetobacteraceae bacterium | reverse complement strand
GAGGGCCGGCGCACCCGCGACGCGCGTCCCTCCCCCGCCATCCGCCGGCCGCAGTCCTGCCAGGTCGGGAACCGCGCCCCGTCGCGCTGCTCCCAGCGGGCGACCGAGGCTTCGTCGCACCACTCGACCAGCAACGGCATCGCCCGCCCATGCGCGCCGGCGGACCGCCAGCGGCGCATTGCGTCGTCGGAGGACCAGCGGGTGACGGTCCAGAAAGTGAGGCGCGGCCCGGCGAGCAGCCGTCCATCGAGGAAGCCGGCCGCAATGACCGCCTGGCCCAGCGATGCCGCAGTGTGCCGGGCAAAGCCCGCGACATGCCGCCAGGAGCGCAGGCGTAAGCGGGTCACGCTGACGACCACGCTTCCCGCCTCCTGCTGTTGCGATCCCCACATGATCGGAAGCGTATGATCGTGCCGTTGCGTGTCAAGACCCGGTATCACGCGGCGAGACACACCCGGCCCACGCCAAAAGCCGTTGGCCTCAGCTCCGCACGGTCTCGAACAGCAGCGCGCTGACCGCCTCTTCCGACGCCGGGCGTCCGTACAGCCAGCCCTGGCCGACGTCGCAGCCGAGATCGCGGAGCAGCGCCGCCGTGCCCTCGTCTTCCACGCCCTCGGCAACGGTCAGCAGGCCGAGGCTGTGGCTCAACCCGATCACGGCGGCGACGATCTTGCGGCTTTCGGTGTCGCCGCCCATCGCCCGCACGAAGCTCGCGTCGATCTTCAGCTTGTCGATCGGCAGCAACTGCAGGTGCCGCAGGCTCGAATAGCCCGTGCCGAAGTCGTCGAGCGCCAGCCGCACGCCCAATGCCTTCAGCTTGCCGAGCAGGTCCCGGGCTAGGTCGATGTCGCCCACCAGCGCGCTCTCGGTGATCTCCAGTTCGAGGCGGTGCGCCGGCAGCCCAGTCTCAACCAGGATGGACTGCACGGTCGCGGGCAGGCCGCGGTCGCGCAGCTGGAACGGCGACAGGTTGCAGGCGACAAAGGTGTCGGACGGCCATGCGGTGGCGGCGCGGCAAGCCCGGCGCAACAGGCCCTCGGTCAGCAAGCCGATCAGGCCGGCATCCTCGGCGACGGGGATGAACTCGCCCGGCAGGACGATGCCGCGGGTGGGATGCGGCCAGCGCGCCAGCATCTCGAAGCCGATCAGCCGCCCGGTCGCCATGTCGACCAGCGGCTGGAAGTGCGGACGCAAGATGTCGTGGGCCACGGCCTGGCGCAGCTCGCCCTCCAGCAGCGCGCGCTTCTGGATGTGGGTGTCGAGGCCGGGGTCGAAGACGTGGAAACGGCCGCGCCCGTCGGCCTTGGCCCGGTACAGCGCCACGTCGGCGCGGCAAACCAGGGCGTCGGCGTCCCCTTCCTGCGCCCGCGCGAGCGCGATGCCGACGCTGACGCCGACCTGCGCCACAGGCCCGTCCGGGAGTGCGAACGGCTGTCCCAGCACGGCGATGATCCGCCGTGCGAGCTGCGCCGCCTCCTCGCTGGCCGGGTCGAACGGGTTTGCGGCGTCGAGCGGGACAACCAGCGCGAACTCGTCTCCGCCTAGGCGGGCGATGGTGCCGCCGGCGCCGGCGGCGTTGCGGAGCCGGGCCGCCACGAGCTGCAGGAGGTGGTCGCCGGCGGGATGGCCGTGCGCGTCGTTCACCCCCTTGAACCGGTCGAGGTCGCACAGCAGCAGGGCAACCCCGCCGCCGCTCCGATCCGCCCGCGCCAGGGCCGTCCGCAACTGCTCGTAAAGGCCGCGCCGGTTGGGCAGGCCGGTCAGGGCATCGGTGCGCGCCACGACTTCCGTGGCGGCCAGGGCGGCCCGCAGCCGCGCACGCCCTTTGAGGGCGAAAACGGCGGCAACAAGGAATATCGCGCTCAACCCAAGCCCCGACGTTTCCATCCAGGCGCGGTCGTTGAGGGCCTTGGCGCGGGCCGTGGCGAGGGTTTCGAGGTCCTGGCCGAAGGCTTCGATTCCCGAGGCATAGACGGCCTGCAAGTAGGTGAATTCCGGGCCGTCGAGCAGCGCCTGCGCGCCGTCGCGGTCGTCCTCGGCAAGCAGCCGGAAGGCCGCCCGCTCCATCGTGGTCAGGTCGCCGTTCGCTTCCTCCACGGTTTTCGCCAGCGCCGAACCGACCTCCGGCGTTGCGAGCGCGACCGCTTCTGCGATGGCTGCCGCGAGCTTCGGGCCGGCCTCGTCGAACCGGGCCACCCACTGAGGATCGCCGGAAGCCACCGCCATGCGGGCGGACATGGTACGCCACTCGTCATAGAAAGCGAAGGTGCCGCGCAGCTCGGCCACGCGCACCGCCCGTTCGCCTGCCAGCCGCATCTCGGCGCGGGTTCCCGTCCCGGTGCAGCCAAGCCACAGGAGGGTGCCGAGGGCGGCGGCCAGGGCGAGCGCCGAGGCCCAACGGCCCAGCTGCTGCCTGTGGCGGTCCGGCATCTCCGAGGCAAAAATCTGATACAGGCGCGACATGCCGATACCATACGCAGCATGCCTTAAAAAGTCGTTTCGATTTACGTTAGCAACGAACGCGGCGGCCGGACGCGGGCTTCAGCACCCTCGGTCATTTGATCCGCCGCAGCTCCACCCACTGGAACGCCAGCAGGATCGGCACGCCCAGCGCCAGGTCGCGGGCGCGGCGCAGCAGGGACACGCCCAGCGCCATGTCGGGCGGCACGCCGAAGGCGGCGCCCAGGCCGACATAGCCGGCTTCCTGCACGCCCGCCGAGCCGGGCACCACGAAGGCGGCGGCAACCAGCGCGTCCAGCAGCGCCTCCAGCGCCAGGATCGGCAGCAGCCCGGCATCCCCGCCCAGCAGGCGCAGGCTGATCCAAGTGCCGAACCCGGTGCCGAACCAGCCGAGCAGGTGCAGCGTGCCGGCCAGCAGCATCCGACGCGGGTTGCCGTACAGCCGGGTCAGCTCCGCCTGAACCCGGTCGAGGCCGCCTTGTCCGCGGAACCACTCGCCCAGCAGCCGCCTGCCCAGCCCGTGTAAGGACCGCCCGACTGCCC
>CAXTUQ010000706.1:0-3011 GCA_964247405.1 uncultured Acetobacteraceae bacterium | reverse complement strand
GCCAGCGCCGCCGCGTTGATCCGGGCCAGCCCGCCCGCATCGGCGCGCATCCCGCCCTCCGCCGCGAACAGCCCGGCCTCGAAGGCGCGCAGGCTCGCCACCGCCAACCCTTCCGACCGGGAGAGCGTCAGGCCAGTGCCCGGCTCGGTGTAGCGCCAGCCGCCGGCGCCGGCGTCCAGCAGCACGCTGACCACGCAAAGCTCCACCCGCGCCCGCGCGGCCTCGGCAGCCGAGCGGCCCCCAGCGGTCGATGCCGCCTGCCGCGAAGTGCCGCCAGCGCGCGTGGTGCGGGATGCGGAGGTCCGGGTAGGCGCCGCGCACCACTGACGCGACATACGCCGCCGCATCATCCAGCCGCGCGAGATCCACGGCGAAATGCCGCAGCCCATCCGCCTCCGCCAAGGCCAGCATGGCGTGGGCGCGGCTGCGCACCGCGTCCGCGGTGCAGAGCCAGGCTGCCGCCTCCGCCTCACTCATCCAGCGGGCGGCCCTTGGCCTCGTGCAGCACTTCGGGCGGCGGCACGGCGTCGGTGTAGTAGCCTGCCGCCTTCTTCGCATCCATCTCGACGCTGGCATCGGCGGGGATCAGCTCGTCGGGGATGGCGACGCGCTCCACTACCTCGATGCCGCTCGCCACGATGGGCGCGTATTTCATGTTGCTCATGGACACCAGCCGGTCGATGCGGGTGATGCCGAGCCAATGCAGCACGTCCGGCATCAGTTCCTGGAACCGCATGTCCTGCACGCCTGCGACGCACTCCGTCCGCTGGAAATAGGCGTCGGCCCGGTCGCCGCCCTCCTGCCGCTTGCGGGCGTTATAGACCAGGAACTTCGTGACCTCCCCGAGCGCCCGGCCCTCCTTGCGGTTGTACACCACGACGCCGACGCCGCCGGCCTGCGCCATCTCGATGCAGACCTCGATGCCGTGCGCCAGGTAGGGCCGGCAGGTGCAGATGTCCGACCCGAACACGTCGGAGCCGTTGCACTCGTCATGCACGCGGCAGGCGATCCGCGTCTCCGCCCGGCCCAGCCCGGCGGGGTCGCCGAACAGGTACACCGTCATGCCGCCGATGGGCGGCAGGAACACGTCAAGGTCCGGCCGGGTCACCAGCTCCGGGAACATGCCGCCGGTCTGCTCGAACAATCCGCGGCGCAGGTCGGCGACTGCGATGCCGAAGCGGCGCGCGACGCCGGGGAGAAACCAGACCGGCTCGATGGCCACCTTGGTCACGCGTATGTTGCCGGCGGCGTCCAGCACCGTGCCGTCCGGGCGCAGCCGCCCCGCCCGCACGGCGTCCGCGATCTCCGGCATGTTGATGTGGGCGCGGGTGACGGCGATGGACGGGCGCACATCGACGCCCCCGGCGATTCGGTCGGCGAACAGCTCGGTGCTCAGGTGTCCCCACGGGTCGAGCGAGACGATCGCGTCCCCGTTGGACCATTGCGGAAAGGGCCCGATCCGCACCGCTGGGCTGGTGTTGGTCAGGTCCGGCTGGTGGTCCGACGCAAGCTGCCCGGCCGCGATGGCGAGCGCGCGATACACCGAGTAGGCGCCGGAATGCGTGCCGATGGCGTTGCGGCTCGGCCCGGCGTTCAGCGTCGCGACCACGGCGCCGCGCGCCTTGCCGTCCGCGTTGCCCCAGGCGATCCGCCGGTTGCCCGCGCCGGCGTTGCCGGGATGCGACGACAGCACGATCGGGCGCGGCACGGGCCGCTTCTCATTGGTCCGCACCGGCGGCTCGTTCCAGTCGATGGCAAGCTCCTGTCGCAATGAAGGCCAGGCTAGTGAGAACCCGGCGGGTCGGTCAACGGCGCACGCCTGGCCATTCTATACCGGAATGAGTGACGGATTGGTTAATGCTGCGTGCTGGGACCGCACAACCTTCTTGCAAAACATTGTAACCGTGCATATTGTAAGCATGTGGACAATGTGCCTTCCCAACTGCACGAGGCGGAACTCCTGCCGACCCGCAGCTTCGGCTACCGGCTTTGGATGCTGCGGCATGCCTGGACCCGGCGGATCGAGGCGGTGCTGCAAGGGACGGGCCTGACGCACATGCAGTTCTTCCTGCTGCGCGCCCTCGAGACGGTCGTGGGCCTCGGCGAGGTGCCGACGCAGAGCCGGCTCGCCGACGGCCTGCACATCGACCGCATGACCGCGAGCAAGGTGCTGCGCAACCTTGAAGCCAAGGGGCTGCTGGTCCGCGCCGTCCATCCGGACGACCCGCGCGCCAACAGCGTGGCGCTGACGGAAGCGGGCGCTGTGCTGCTGCGCCGGGCGACGCTGCTGGCGGTGACGGAGCAGGACCGGTTTTTCGGCCGGCTCGGCGCCGCGCGCAAGGCGGAGTTCAGCGCCATGCTGGATGAGCTGCTGACCAACGACGGTTGCCCGTATGCCTCCGTATCGAAGGAGCCTGGATGATGGACGGTTCGCAACCCGTGACGGCCGAGCGGCCCTTGGTCAGCCAGGCGCCCTTGCCGGCCGCCGACGCTCCGGCGCCGCGGCGTTCGCGCAAGCCTTTGCTGCTGGCCACGGCGGCGCTGGCGTTGCTGGCGGGGGCTGGGTACTTCGGCTACGGCTGGTGGACCACGGGCCGCTTCCTGGAGGAAACGGACGACGCCTACGTGCAGGCGGACATGGTCGCCATGTCCTCCCGCGTCGCCGGGCAGGTGGCCGAGGTGCCGGTGGGGGACAACCAGCGGGTCCGCAAGGGCGACGTGCTCGCCCGGCTGGATGACCGCGACCTCCAAGCGGCACAGGCGCAGGCGCACGCCGACGTGGCCGCGGCGGAGGCGGACATCCAGTCGATCCAGGCGCAGTTGCGCTTGCAGGACAGCACGGTTGCCGCGGCCGACGCCGACATCGCCAGCGCCGATGCGTCCGCCGCCTACGCGAAGTTCGAGTTCACCCGCTACACGGACCTGGTGCGGACCGGCACGGGGTCGCTGCAACGGGCGCAGCAGGCGGATGCCGACATCAAGGGGCGGGACGCCGCTGGGGTCGTCCCCAC
>CAXTUQ010000705.1:0-3015 GCA_964247405.1 uncultured Acetobacteraceae bacterium | reverse complement strand
GCTCCATATTCACCATGCGGGCGGGCGGCTCGCTCCCGTTCAGCCGGTGCAGCACGCGGAGATAAAGCAGGTTCGGCAACGGCCCCGGCACGCGCGCCCGCAACGCCGGCAACGCGAGGTCCGCCGTGTCCGGCAGGGACGCCGGATCGTCCAGGTCGAAGCCGAATCCGGCCTGGCACGCGCTGCGCAGCGTCGGCCAAATCCGCTCGGCCTCGGGCCAATCGCTGGCCGCGACGCTTTCCTGGTAGGCACGGGCCTGCAAGCCCCACCACAGGAACCCGCCCGGCTCCCCCAGTTCGGCCCGCCGGGCGAGGTAGGCGCGGTAGCTCGCCCGCGGCGCGGCGTCACCATCGGGCAACTGGAACGCCGCGTCGGAGGCATAGGCGATAAGCTGGTCGCCACTGGCTTCCGTCGCGATGTAGGCGAAGCCGACCCGTTCGAGCAGCAGCCTCAAGCTGCTTTCCGTTTCCAGTACCAGATGCGCGCCGACCGACAGGATGGGCACCAGTTCGGCCACCGGCACGTCCGGGCGCAGCCGGGCGCGGTTGGGCGTGGTCAGCGCCAGCATGCCGCCCGCCGCCAGCGCGCGGCGCAGGGTTTGCAGGAACGGCAGCGGCGCGCCGATGTGCTCCAGGACCTCGCTCGCCAGGATGGCGTCGGCGTCGGTGCCCAGCGCCTCGTCCGGCTGGAAATAGCGGCTCTCGATGGGCAGGCCGAGCGCGTCCCGGCCCGCCGCGGCGAAGGGCGACGGGTCGATGCCCCGCCCCGCCCAGCCGCGCTCGGTGATGGCATAATCCAGCCCGAACCCGAAGCCGCAGCCGATCTCCAGGTACTTGGAACCCGGGCCGAACGGCATCCGGGCGATGGTGCGGATGATCGGCCACAGGCCCGCGTTGACCTCGACGTAATGCGCGATGTTCAGCGCGCTCGCCCCGGCCTCGGTGTAGTCGAAGGCGTTGTCGCGTTCAGCAAAGGCGCAGCCGCAGCGCGGGCAGCCGAGCAGGCGGACCTGCAGCAAGCCCTGCCCCGGCAAGGTCGTGTCGGCGTCGAGCAGCACGGGCTTCGGACCAGGCTCCCCGCAGTTGCGGCACACGGCCTCTACGGGTGCCGCGGAGGCCGCGGCCCACCGGATATGGACGCCCACGTCGGAACCCTGTTCTGCACCCATCCCTGAACCCCATGCACCGGCCGGATCTGGGGCCGCCAGCCCCGCCGGGTCAAGCCGCCCAGGTCACGCAGCGAGGTCGCGCGGCTCCTCGACCGACAGCCGCGTGCGGATCAGCTTCTCGATCCCGCGCAGGTGCGCCCGCTCGCTGCTGTCGCAGAAGCTGATTGCGACCCCCGTATGCCCGGCCCGCGCGGTGCGGCCGATGCGGTGCACGTAGGCTTCCGGCACGTTCGGCAGGTCGAAGTTGACCACGTGGGTCACGCCGTCCACGTCGATGCCGCGCGCCGCGATGTCGGTCGCGACCAGCACGCCGATGCGGCCCTGCTTGAACATCTGCAGCGCCCGCTCCCGCTGCGGCTGGCTCTTGTCGCCGTGGATGGCGGCGGCGGGCTGGCCGGCGGCCTCCAGATGCTGGGTCACGCGGTCGGCGCCGTGCTTGGTGCGGGTGAACACCAGCGTGCGGGTCATCTTGCTGCTGCGCAAGATCTCCGCCAGCACCTGCCGCTTGCGGGACGTTTCGACGAAGATGACCTTTTGTTCAACCAGTTCGGTCGTGGTGGCGACCGGGCTGACGGCGACGTGCACCGGGTTCTTCAGCATCTGGCCGGCGAGCGTGGAAATCTCCTTCGGCATGGTGGCGGAGAAGAACAGCGTCTGCCGGGCCGGCGGGATCGACTGCACGATCTTGCGGATCGGCACGATGAAGCCGAGGTCGAGCATGTGGTCGGCCTCGTCCAGCACCAGGACCTCGACGCCGTTCAGCGACACGGCGCCGTCCCCCATGTGGTCCATCAGCCGCCCGGGCGTCGCCACCAGGATGTCGATGCCGCCCGAAACCGCCTTGGACTGCCGCCCCTTCGGCACGCCGCCATACATCAGCGCGGTGCGCAGCCCGGTCTGCCGGCCATAGTTGCGGAAGCTCTCGGCGATCTGGCTGGCCAGCTCCCGCGTTGGCGACAGTACCAGCACGCGGCAGCCGCGGCGCGGTGCCGGCTTCTTGTCCACCAGCAGGCGGTGCAGGATGGGCAGCGCGAAAGCCGCCGTCTTGCCGGTGCCGGTCTGCGCGATGCCTTGCAGGTCGCGCCCCAGCATGACATGCGGGATGGCCTGGGTTTGGATCGGCGTCGGCTCAGTGTAGCCTTGCGTGGTGAGCGCATTGAGGATGGGAAGCGCGAGACCGAGGTCTGCGAAGCTTGTCATGATGATGGTGTCTTCCGATGGCCCGTTCCAGGCGGCCGAACGCCGCGAGGGGGTGCGCAGCGATCAGCAGGATCGCGTCCGGCGCCAGAAATGAGATGCCGGTGCGCAGGGACAGCGCACGAAGTCACAACAAACCGCGCAGGCCTTCATTAGTGCTGCACCGCAGCGAAGTCAAGGAAACCCCCGCCTGCGCCAACCCCCGGTTGACCCGGCCGCGCGAACTGCGGAGAAGCGGTCGATGCCGCCTTCCCCCGTACCATCTTCTATCGTCCTCAGCGAACCCTACGCCGGATTGCAGGCCCAGGCCGTCGGCTTGGCGGAGGCGGCTGGCCTGACGCCCGCGCTGCTGCCGCTGCGGGCGCGTGCGCCATGGCGCTGGATGCCGGCCCGGTCCTGGCCGTGGCCGCTCCATGCGCCGCCGCCGTCGTTGCCGCAGCGTTGCGCCGTCCCGGGCGCCCGGCGATCCAGGTGCAGCATCCGCGCATCGACCCGGCGCGCTTCGACCTGATCGTGGTGAACCGGCACGACGGGCTGACCGGCCCCAACGTGGTCGTCACCCGCACGGCGCTGCACCGCGCCACCCCCGCCCGGTTGGCGGAGGCCGCCGCCCTCTGGGCGCCCCGCCTCGCCCACCTGCCGCGCCCGCT
>CAXTUQ010000704.1:0-3015 GCA_964247405.1 uncultured Acetobacteraceae bacterium | reverse complement strand
CGCGCGCACTGCCGTAACAGCCCCCGCTCGCCGCGTGCGCCGTGCGGAGCTCGTCGGTATCATGTAGCAGCTGCCACTGGCGAGATCGGGCTTGTACCCGGCGGCTGATGCTGTCATGGAGGGTGCCGGTTTCCCCCTCTCGTGATCGGTCCTCATGGCGCAGCATTTCCTGCTTTCTGCTGCGGCCCGCTCGCTCAGCCTGGCCAAGGTCATGCGCCTGTCCGACACCGGCGTGGAGGACGTGTTCCTGCGCCTGCGTTGGCCGGACACCGGCGGCAAGCCCGTGTGCCCGGACTGCGGCTGCTCGATCTGCTACGCGTGCCGGCGGCCGGCGGGCCAGCTGCGATGGCGCTGCAAGGCCTGCCGCCATGACTTCTCGATCACCTCCGGCACCCTGTTCGCCTGGCACAAGCTGCCGCTGCGGACCTACCTGCTGGCCGTCGTGGTGTTCTGCAACGAAGTGAAAGGCAAGAGCATGCTCGCCCTCGCCCGGGACTTGGACGTGCAATACAAGACGGCGTTCGTGCTGGCGCACAAGCTGCGCGAGGCTATGGCGGCCAGCATCAAGGGGCTGCCGGTCGGCGGCGAAGGGCGTGCGGTCGAAATCGACGGCGCCTACTTCGGCGGCCACGTCCGGCCGGAGAACCGGACCGCCGACCGGGTCGACCGGCGGCGATCTGAAAACCAGTCCGGCAAACGCCGGGTCGTGGTGGCGATGCGCGAGCGCGGCGGCCGCACCCTGCCGCAGGTGTTCGCAGGCGAGGACGCGGCGGTGCCGGCCATCCGCCAGCGGATCGCCTCGGGCACGGTGGTGCAGGCCGACGAGAGCCCGGCCTGGAACCCGCGGCATGCCCGGTTCGCCATGCGGCGGATCAACCACCAGCACGGCTACAGCATCGACGGCGCCTGCACCAACGGGGCGGAGGCCTACTTCTCCCGCCTGCGCCGCGGCGAGTTGAAACACCATCACCATATCGCCGGCCCTTACCTCGTCCGCTATGCGCAGGAAGCTGCCTGGCGCGAGGACCTGCGCCGCGTCGGCAACGGCGAGCAGGCGCATGGCGTCGTCGGCCTGGCGATGCGAAGCCCGCCCTCAATCGATTTCTGCGGCTACTGGCAACGGGCTCAGGCTGCCTGACACACCCGCCAGCTGACCACGCCATCCACCTCGGTGCGCTCGATCGTGCCTTTTGCCCGGGACAGCGAAGCCAAGACGGTTTTCTGGATCAGCGCGCGGGTGCGGTTGTCGGCGGCCGGCGTGCCCCGCGCCGCCATGACGCGCTCGGCCAACTCTCGCGTCGCCAACGGCTGCGCGGCGTCGCGCAACAGATCGTAGATCAGCCGGCGGCATCCACCGGGACGGAACCACGACACCCGCCCCTGCTGCGGGGCCGGGTCGGCGCCTTGGAACGGCAGGTCGAGGTCGAACAGCCGCATGGTCGCATCCAGGTGCGTCAGGCTGTCGCGAAGCTGCGCCAGCTGCTGTTCCAGACGGCTCACGACCCCGCTCAACTCAAACCGCTTGTCGCGCAAAGCGTCCATGACGCGCAGCTCGGCCATTGCAACTCTCCATCCCGGAACACCAAGGTTCAGGATGGTAGCCGGACAGGCCCACCCCTCGGAACAAAGGCGTGGTGGCAGCTGCTACATGATACCGGAAAAGCGCTTGCTGCGCGTCACGGTATCTCACGGCACGGGCGTCCGGGAGAAAAACGGCCCCGCGCTCGCCGGGCACGGCGCCGAGGCGGTGCGCGACGCGATTGCACGCGAGATCACGACCTTGCCAAAGCAGATCCGGCGCTCGCTGACCTGGGATCAGGGAGCAGAGATGGCGCAGCACGCCCGGCTGCAGGTTGACACGGGTCTGGCGGTCTACTTCTGCAACCCGCACAGTCCATGGCAGCGCGGCACGAACGAGAACACCAATGGGCTGCTGCGCCAGCATGTCCCGAAAGGAACGAACCTCGGCGCGCACGGTGCGGGCGACCTCGCGGCGGTGGCCGCCGCGCTCAACGGCAGACCGCGCAAGACGCTTGGTTGGAAGACGCCCGCCGAGGCCCTCGACGCCGTGCTGCGATCAGTTCAGGCTGGTGTTGCGATGACCGGTTGAAACCAAGTAGGCGAAACCTGCCCATGTCGCGACGTAGGTGAAATCCGACACCCAGAGCATGTTCGGCGCCGGCACGCGGAACCGGCGGTCCCCCGGTCGGTCGGGCAAGGCGCCGCCTTGTCGCCCATCGTGGTCCTTGCCGGCTTGCCGCGGACGGCGCCAGCAAGCCCCATGCCGCACATCAGCCTGGCCACCGTGCAGCGGGCAACGGGGACGCCCTCCCGCCGCAACTGGCGCCATACCTTGCGCATGCCGCAGACGCGCAGGTTCCCCTCGAACACGCGCTGGACCTCCCTGCGCAACTCCGCGTCGCGTTGCGCGGGCGACCAACCGGGAAAGATCGGCACGCCGCGCCACATGCTCGTGAAAGGTGGACGGGGCGATCCCGCGCAAACCAGCCGCAAACGCCGCGCGTTGCGGCGAGCCCTGCGATCTCGCTGGCAGCACCCTGCGGATCGGCTCGACCCCATACGCCCCGCGATGCTTGTCGATGTCGCCGGCAAGACGTCGTGCCGGAAAGGCGATCATCGCTTGAACGGGCGGTCGGGCTCCGCCTGGGCAAAATACGCCGACGCTTGCGCAGGACCTCGTTGGCCTGCCGCAGCTCGCGGTTCCCGCGCTCCAGCGCCTTCTTCTCCGCCACCTCGCTGGGCACCCCGGCGCGCTTGCCGCCGTCAACCTCGGCCTTCTTTGTCCACTCGTGCAGCGTCTGCGCGGCACAGCCGATCTTGGCGGCAATCGACACCACGGCCGCCCAGCGCGTCGGGTAATCGCCTGCGTGCTCCAGCACCATCCGCACCGCGCGCTCGCGCACCTCGGGCGAGAACTTGTTCGTCGTTGCCTTCGTCGTCATGGCTCCACCTTCTCAGGAGTTGAAGCCTCCGGCAAACCCGGGACGGTTCAGT
>CAXTUQ010000703.1:0-3016 GCA_964247405.1 uncultured Acetobacteraceae bacterium | reverse complement strand
GAGAGCATTCAAAATCCTGGGGGGGTGATCACGCCGCGGCTGCCGTCGCTTTTTGGTCATCGTTGGCGGGCCGGAAGCCGGGGTGGCGATGACGGAAGGCGTCCTCGAGGGTGTCGTTCAGCACCGCCGTGCGCACGTCGAGAAAGGGCTGTACCGTGGCCCTCTTCCAGCGCATCTGCTGCTTCTTGTTCATGCGCTTCGCTACGATCTCGCCCACCACGCTTTCCACGAACGCGGTCGAGATCGGTTCGCCACGCCGGCGCCGGGCAGCGTAGTGCACCAGCGCGTCCTCGTCGCGTTCGAGGTAGCCCAGCAACTCGCTTGCGTGTTGCTGAAGCCGGCCGATGCCGGCGACGTCACGCACGTGCCTGCGCTTTGTCCAGCGGCACAGGGCCGCGAGCTTGCGCCGGCACCCGGGCCAGCGCCCGTGCCATAAGCGCCACTTCGCACGCTTCAGGCCGCCAACCACCTCGTCTGCGAGGTACGTATCGGCCGTGCCCGCGCCGAGGCCGCGGGCCGCCTGCAGCGCGTGCTCGAAGCGCACGGCCGCGTGCCACCAGTCGAGCACGATCGTGGCGCCGGGAAGCGCCTCGCGCTGCAGCCGCCACAGCCCGGCATCTCCGTCGCACAGCACGGTCGCCGGCGTGTCCGCGCGCACTCCGGCGGCAGTGAGCGCCTGCCGGAACGCCTCGGACGCGGTCGCCTGGCCGTTGCGGGCGAAGGCGAAGCGGTGCTGGGCGCCACCGGCATGGATCACCTTGCCCGCGACTACCTCGAAGTGACGCTCGTCTCGCCGGTGCCGGCTGCGCACGTAGCCGCCATCGAGACCAACCACGACGGGGCTGCATGCTTGCATCACAGGTCGTTTCGCGGTTTCGCTGAGATGCTGGTGGACGACATCCTGGCCCACGCGCAGCGTCCTGTTCCGGGCCGTGCCCGTGTTCTGCGCCCCGCCCACCGGCAGCAGCTCGGACAGGAGGCTCGCGACCTTGCCGAAGGGCATCAGCGCCGCATGCCGGGGCGTGACATAGGCGAGCTCGGGTGCAACGGCATCCCCACCGAGGTCCAGGACCGCGAAGCTCTTCGCCTCACCCGGGCCCTGACAAGGGCAGACGAGCAAGCGGCGGATGCGGACCGGCACGTCGCCGAACAGGGAGCGAAACCTCGCCCCATAATGGCCCTTGCTTGCCAGCACGCGCCCGCACGCAACGCATGAGCGACGGCGCTCCCCCAGCGCAGCCACCTGCGCCGGCACGATCTCAGCCTGCAACGCCGCCGTGAGCTGCTTCGCCTCGTCGAGCCGCAGCTCAAGCTCGGCCAAGCCGGCCTGCTTGTCGCGCTCGATACGGGCAAGCTCGGTTTCCGTCGTCACCCCAGGCCGCAGCTCCGCAACCAGCTTCACCCGCCACACCAGCTTCGGCACCAGCCCACCCTCTTCCCGTGAGCCCGGACCCTAACCCGACCCGATCAGCACCCCCCGATTTTGAATGCTCTCAACGGCATGGTGGCTGGCCCCCGCCAAGCCACGGTCGCTGAACGGACCGCCGGCGCCGCGGCGGATCAGCGGCGGCTGCGGCACCGGGACTGCGGCAAAGCTCTGCCCGGCCTGTAGCGCGGCGACGATGCGCGGAACATCCCCGATCAGGCTCTCGGGCAGGTAGCGGGTCTCGGCCCGCGGGTAGGTGATGACCTTCTTGCCGGCACCGTCATAGAGCTCCTGCGCGACTTCCAGCGTTTTGGCGGCCGACCAGCCGAACCGCGAGCCGCACAGCTTTTGCAGGGACGGCAGGTCGTGCAGCCGCGGCGGTGCCTGGCGCTTGTCCTCCACCATCACGCCGAGCGGCCCCTTATAGCCTTCGGCCGCTGCCGCAATCGCCTCGGCCGCTTGGCGGGTCTTGATGCGTTCCTTGGGCGCATGCCGCATCTGAAATCGGCCGGCCGCGACCGCAGCGGTGGCCACCACCTCGTGATAGGTCTCGGGTACGAACGAGCGGATCTCGAGTTCCCGCCGGCACACGATGGCCAGCGTGGGCGTCTTCACCCGGCCGATGCCGATGACGGAGCGTTGCCCGCTTGCCAAGGTCACGGTCGCGGTGCGGGTGAGCGACAGGTTGTAGATCTGGTCGGCCTGGCGCCGTGCGACCGCCGCAGCGTAGAGCGAGGCGAAGTCGCGGTTCGGCCGGGCCCGGGCGAACGCGTCGTGGATGGTCTGCGGGTCCTGGGCAGTGAACATCACCCGCATGACCTCGCCGCGGAAGCGCAGGTGCTCCAGGATCTCCTGCCCGATGAGCTGGCCTTCCCGATCGCAGTCGGTCGCAAGCCACACCCGCCGGGCGCCCCGCAGCGCGTCGCGGATGGCTTTCAGCTTGGCCGCCTTGTTGCCGCCCGTGGCCGGGCGGGTGCCGTAGAGCGCATCCGGCCGCAGCAGCACGGCCGTCCAGCGCCTCCAGGCGGGCACGACGTCCTCGCGCTCTTGCAGGTCGAACAGATGGCCTTCGGCCGCCAGCACGGCGCCGTAGCGGCTGCCTACCGCCGCACGGACGTCCTTGGCCTGGCTGGTCTTCTCCGTGATGACGAGCTGCTCGGTCATGGCGGATGCGGGTGTTCGCCCTACGTTCTCCACGGCTTCTATGCCGGCGGGGAAGGGTTTGGCAACTCAGATCATGTAGGCTGATCAATGATGCATCCGGGCACCGCGTTCACGCGTGCGGAGCGGCGGGTGTGCGCCCATTCTTGCCTGTTCCGATGCGAGGCGCTGCTCACGTGTGCGGACGTTTGCCAAAGATCGCAAGCCGCCACCTGCGGGCTTGCCGGTGGACGAACTCTACCCCAAGGCGAACCAGTTCGCGGGAGCAGATCACTGTCCCGACGCACTCTTGTCCCAAACCGGTCGGAGGCCCAAGCAGGCCCCATTCGGACCACCCGCAGGGAGCACAGCCGTCCATGTCTTGCCTTGGCTTCCGTTTGACGCCGCATGGCCATCTTCTGCTGGAGCAGACCGATGATGCGCCGGGAT
>CAXTUQ010000702.1:0-3017 GCA_964247405.1 uncultured Acetobacteraceae bacterium | reverse complement strand
GAGAACCAGGCGCTGTACAAACGTTATGAGGCCCTGGCCGACGCCGCCGCGGACACCTGGTTCGTCGGGCGGCTCGCGACCTACCGCTACTACAACATGGACCAGGTCGTGGCGCAGGCGCTAGCGACCTTCAAGCGGATCGAGGCTACCGTGCCGCGCCGCACCCGCGGCCCGGCGGCGCGGACGCTTGGCGCGGAAAGCCAAACCCTATGATCCCGGGAAAGTCACTCCGCTGCCGCAGGCCGCACACCCGGTTTCATCGCCACCGAGGGCACGAGGGTGGCCAGGACCAGCGTTGACGCCGCGATGGCGAACACGGCCCAGAACGTGAGGTGAAGCGATTGGCCGAGCGCCGCCCGAATGGCGTCGTCGCCCGCCCCGGCCCGGGAATGGTCGAGCAACTGCCGGATCTGGTCGAAATGGACGGCCGCCCCGCCGCCGCGATGGGCCAGGCTGATGTTCAGGACTGCGCCGAGCGCGGTCGCGCCCAGCGTGCTGCCGAGGTTGCGGGAGAAGATGTTGGACGCCGTGGCGGAGCCGCGCTCCCCCCATCCAACACTGTCCTGGATGATCACGATGGCCGAGGTGCTCAGGAAGCCCATGCCGAAGCCCATCACGGTGGACCCCACACCCGCCACGGCCGGCGACACGCCGGGCGCCATGAACAGGAACGCCAGCGCCCCCACCGGCAACAGGGCCGCGCCGAACAGCAGCGTCGCGCGCAGGCCGAAACGGGCGAAGTTCCGGGCCGCGACCGTGGCGCCGATGGGCCAGCCCAGCACCATCACGGTCAGCGTGAAGCCGGCCACCAGGGCGGACTGGTTCAGCACGCCCTGCACATACATCGGCAGAAAGGTGGTCAGCCCGATCACGGCCATGCCGCTCAGCAGCGTCGCGGCGTTGGCGGTTGCGATGGGACGGCGCGCCCACAGGGCGAAGTCCATCATCGGGTCGCGGGCGCGACGCTCCTGGAGGACGAACAGCACCGCGCTGACGGCGCAGACCCCGGCGGCGATGGAGGCGAACGCGTGGTCGGACGTGCCGGCCTCCGTCAACGCCGCCATGAGGGAGGCGACCGCCACCGTGAACAGCGCGGCGCCGGCCACGTCCACGCTTTGCTTCTCGCGGGCAACGCTCTCATGCAGGAACAGGACGAACCCGACCGAGGCCAAAAAGCCGACCGGCAGGTTGATCCAGAAGACCCAGGACCAGCTCAAATGCTGGATGATCAGCCCGCCGGCCAGCGGCCCCAGCACGGAGGAGATGCCCCAAACGCTGGCAAGGTAGCCCTGGATCTTGCCGCGCTCCTGCACCGAGTACAGGTCGCCCACGACGGTGAGGCAGACGGGCTGGATGGCGCCCGCCCCAACCCCCTGGAGCAGCCGGAACACGATCAAGGACGGCATCGACCAGGCCAGCCCGCACAAGGCGGTGCCCAGCAGGAAGACGGCGATGCCCACCAGCAGCACCGGCTTGCGCCCATACAGGTCCGACAGCTTGCCGAACACCACCGTGGTCGCCGTCTGCGTCAGCAGGAACGAGGAGAACACCCAAGAGTAAAGGTGCAGGTCGCCGAGTTGCCCCGCGATCTGCGGCATCGCGGTCGAGACGATGGTCGCCTCGATGGCGATCATGAACAACGCGGCCATGACGGATGCGAGGACGAACGGGCGGCGGAGGGCGGGAGTAGCTGGCATGGTACCTCAAATGGGGCTATCCCGCCCGCATGGAACCTGCCGAGGCCACGGGGCAGGGCGGCGTTCAAGGGAGGCCTCTGACGGATTACGGCGCCGTCACCCGCCCAATCCCTGTCGCGCCGCCGTCGCCAGCACGTCCGCGCGTTCGTTCATCGCGTCGCCGGAATGGCCGCGCACCCAGCGCCATTCCACCACGTGCGGCTTGGCGGCGTCCAGCAGGCGGCGCCACAGCGCCATGTTGGCGACGGGGTCGCCGGACGCGTTGCGCCAGTTGCGGCGCACCCAGCCGGTGCTCCAGCGGGTGATGCCGTTGCGCACGTACTCGCTGTCGGTGTGCAGCACCACGCGGCAGGGCCGGGTCAGCGCTTCGAGCGCTTCGGCGGCGGCGGTGAGTTCCATGCGGTTGTTGGTGGTCGCGGGGTCGGCGCCTTGCAGCTCCCGCTCGTGCGCGCCGAAGCGCAGGATCGCC
Source organism: uncultured Acetobacteraceae bacterium (assembly GCA_964247405.1). GTDB lineage: Bacteria > Pseudomonadota > Alphaproteobacteria > Acetobacterales > Acetobacteraceae > CAHJXG01. The sequence continues at coordinate 851 of CAXTUQ010000702.1, read as the reverse complement.
GCCCAGCCGCCGGGGCCGGGGTTCGGCTTGCAGCCGCCGTCGGTCCAGATCTCCACCGTCGCAGGCCCGGCATCCGCGAGGTCGTCAGATCCCATAAGCGTGCTCGTCCCGCGCGGCAAGGTGGAAGCGGAGGCGGCGCAGGTACTCAATCGGGTCCTTGCGCGTCACCAAGGCGCCCGGCGGCGTGTGCAGCCAATCATACAGCCGGGTCAGCAGGAAGCGGAGTGCCGCGCCCTGGCACAGCACCGGCAGGGCCGCGCGTTCCTCCGGCAGCAGCGGGCGGACCCGGTCGTAGGCGGCCAGCATGGCGCGCGCCCGGGTGACGTTGAAGCTGTAGTCCGGCTCGAAGCACCAGGCGTTCAGGCACACCGCGAGGTCATAGGCCAGCAGGTCCGTCGCGGCGAAGTAGAAGTCGATCAGCCCCGACAGCCGGCCATCCAGGAAGAACACGTTGTCCGGGAACAGGTCGGCGTGGATGTGCCCGCGGGGCAACTGGCCGGGCCAGGCGGCGGCGATACGGTCCAGCGCCGCCGCCAGCTCCGCGTCCAGGCCGGCCTGGATCTCGTCTGCGCGCCCGCCGCTGCGCGCCAGCAGCGGCGCCCAGCTTGCCGGCCCCAACCCGTTCGGCCGCGCGAGGGCGTAGTCCGCGCCGGCCCGGTGCAGCCCGGCCAACGCGTGGCCGACCGGCGCGCAGTGCTCGGGCCGGACGCGCCGGGGCCAGACGCCGGGCAGGAAGGTGGTGATGCAGGCCGGGCGGCCGGCCAACTGCCGCAGCGCCTCCCCGTCCCGCCCGCGCACCGGCTGCGGGCAGGTGATGCCGCGGGAGGCTAGGTGCTCCATCAGGCCGAGGA
>CAXTUQ010000701.1:0-3044 GCA_964247405.1 uncultured Acetobacteraceae bacterium | reverse complement strand
CACCGCGAACCAAACCAGCCCCGACAGCCTGCAAGCGCCAGTCCCGGCTTGCGTGCAAACCCCCGACTGCGACGAGGACACCGCCCAGCCCGACACCACGCCGGACCTGCCCCGCTCATCTCGGCTGGCCACCTACGCCATGTGGTGGATGCGCGTCCTGCTGACCAACAGCGTCATCGAGACCCGCGGCATGATCGTCCGGGCCAAGAACCCCAAGGTCCGCAAGGCGCTGTTCAACCTGTCCTCGGCGATCAGGGAACTCGACATTCGCCTGCCGCTGTCCGGCTCCGACGTCGGCCGCATCGCCGCCCATCTCGGCGTCGGCGAGCAGGAGATCGAGGAGGCCCTGGTCCACGCAGCCGGCGACGTCATGCTCGACGAACCCGTCGGCGACGGCAGCGCGCTGCGGGGTGACCTCACTGTGGACGAGCGCGCCGAGGGCGAGGACGGCATCCTGAACCGGCTCGCTTCCGCGGACCGCTGGGACGCGGTGTGCGAGGCGCTGATGGAGCTGCCCGCGCGCGAGCGCTTCATCCTGGTCACCCGCTACCTCCTGGACCGGAAATGGAAGCTGGACCGGCTGTCGGACACGCTTAAGATGTCGCGCGAGCGCATCCGTCAGATCGCCACCGACAGCTTGGACCGGATCCAGCGCCGTGTCGGCTCGGCGGAGGTCCGTCATGATCCAGCCCGCCGCCACGCCGCCGCCGAAGCGCAAGCCCTGGTCAACGCAATCGAGCACGCGTCCGCCGACCCCGCCATCATGGCGGCCCTCCTCAGAGCTCAGCAGATCGCGATCGGGCCGACGCGGATCACCCAGCGCCGTCCGGCGACAGGAAAGATGAGGCCTCTCGCCCGCCTCCCGTCCCCGCAGGCCCCGGTGCCCGCACTGCAGCTCAGCGTCGCTTGACCCCCAAACAGCGGCTGCCGGCAAGTTGACGGGGCCGCTCAGGCGCTGCCCGCCCGGTCCTGGCCAGGCTGCGAGCAGCCCAGCAGGAACTCATGGGCTTTCAGTACGGCAGCGCTTGCCCGAGATCGATCATCCTGCCGCTGGCCCAGCGCTTGATGCGTTTGCCGCAGGATGTCCAGGACTGGATGGGCAAGCTTCCGCGGCATCCTCTCGGTCCAAGCGATGAATGCCGCACCGTATCGTGCCTTCGCGTGCTCGATGCCCTCGGCGGCCGGATCGTCCAGTTCCGCCGGGTCGATGCGGGACGGATCGCGGGCAGGCAACGGGTCCGGCGAGACCAGGCCATGCGTGCGGAACGCCCGGTTCAGCTGACCTCGCGCCAGCAGCAGCATCTCCGCCGCATCGGAGTGGGCCAAAAGCGGGCGGAGATCGACAGGATTCGGCACGGACATATTCCCCCTCGCAACCGTGTAGCCCTACCTGTGCTATATAAGAGTTTTCTGTCCAACCGCGTCCGATCGATCGCACCTTTCTCAAAATGCGTCGCGAAACTCGACAGGCAGGAGGACTTGCCTGCGTCGTCCCTGTCCTTTTTGGCAGGGGAGGGGCCGCCCTCCATCGAGACCGGAGGGCGGAGAACTTGGAGGGGCGACTAGGGCGTGTCTGCAAACGGCGGACGTTTCAGGTGCATGATCCCATATTGATGGGGTGAGACGAGGCGATTTGACGGACGCGCAATGGCGCTGTCTGGAGCCGCTCCTGCCGCCGGGCAAGCCCTGGACGGGACGGCCGAACGAGGACCACCGCCGCATTCTGAACGGCATGTTGTGGATTGACCGCACCGGGGCACCCTGGCGCGACCTGCCCGAGCGTTACGGCCCGGTGGGCACGGTGTCGAGCCGGTTCTATCGCTGGCGTGCGGCGGGCATCTGGGACCGGGCGCTGTCCGCGTTGCAGGCTGAGGCCGATGCCCGGGGCAAGTTGGACTGGGACCTGCACTTCGTGGACGCGACGGTCATCCGCGCCCATCAGCATGCGGCCGGCGCGCGCCGGGACGGCGTTGTCGAGGATGGGGCAAACGTTGAAGCGCTGGGGCGCAGCCAGGGCGGGTTCTCGACCAAGCTGCACTTGCGGGCTGAAGGCGGTGGCAAACCGATCACGGCCGTGCTGACCGCAGGCGAGCGGCATGAACAGATCGCGCTGGAAGCGTTGCTGGACCATGGCGCAATCCGCCGTCTTGGCCGGGGCCGTCCCCGGCTGCGGCCGCGCCGCCTGGCCGGCGACAAGGGCTACAGCAGCCCCACGGCGCGCCGCCGCCTGCGCCGGCGGCACATCCGGCCGGTGATCCCCAGCAAAAGCAATCAGCGCCGGCAGCCCCGCTTCAACCGCGACGCCTACCGCCAACGCAACCTGATCGAGATGGTCTGATCGCAAATGACAAATTCTGCCTGAGTCGCTTCGGGCGGCTGCGGCTGACGGTGCCGTCGTGACTTGTGTGGAAATTGGCTGAGCGGCGTGTCTCCAGCGGGATGGTAGTTGGGTTGGTTACGCGGCGAGGTCAACGGGGACGGGGGCGGCAAGCTTCTCGCCCAAGGTTTGCCATCCGTTGACTTTGCGCATGGTGATCTGGCCCGACGCCAGCAGCGCCCAGAACAGCATGGCGGCGATCTCGGCGGACGGCAGCACGGTCTGCGTCTTGATGCGGCGCTTGAACTCCTCGTGCAGCCGCTCGATGGCGTTCGTGGTCCGCGCTGATTTCCACTGGCTCGGGGGCAGGCGGAGAAAGGCGAACAAGCGATCGCCCGCCTCTTCCAGACTTGCGGCCACAGCCGGGCAGCGCAGCCGCCACTTGCGCAGGAAGGCGCGGCGCCGGGCCTCCACCTGCTTCGCGGTTTCGGCGTAGATCATGTCGGCGTAGTCGGCCGAGACTTCCTCGTGCAGCGCGTCGGGCGCGTGGGCCAGCAGGTTCCTGTGCTTATGCACGGTCCGAACGCAATCGATGCGGTTCGCTTCACCGCTGCCGTTCCGTTCGCCGGGGCCGGGCGGACCAACCGTGCCCGGCGGCACGACGCGCATTTCCCATGACCTGAGCATGTTGGGTTCAGTCGGGCTTACCTTCCGCAAAGGCCCGCCC
>CAXTUQ010000700.1:0-3049 GCA_964247405.1 uncultured Acetobacteraceae bacterium | reverse complement strand
CGAACATGTAGCCGGCGCCGCGCAGGGTCCGGATCAGCGGCGGACCGCCGGGCGCGTCCAGCTTGCGCCGCAGCCGGCTCACGTGCACATCGACCACGTTGGTCGTGGGATCGAAGTTGAAGTCCCACACCCGCTCCAGCAGCATGGTGCGCGTCAGCACCTGGCCCGGGTGGCGCATCATGAACTCCAGCAGTCGGAACTCGGTCGGCAGCAGCTCCATCGGCTGGCCGGCCCGGCGCACGGTGCGGCGCAGCAGGTTCATCTCCACGTCGGCGACGCGCAGCACCGCGGCTTCCCCCTCGCTGGTGGCGCCGGCACGCCGGGTCATGGCGTCGAGGCGGGCGCGCAGCTCGCTGAAGGCGAAGGGCTTCGCCAAGTAGTCGTCCGCGCCGGCGTCCAGCCCGTCCACCCGGGCATCGACCTCGCCCAGCGCCGTCACGATCAGCACCGGGGTGCGGTTGCCGGACGCGCGCAGCGCCCGCAGGATGCTCAAGCCATCGGGACCCGGCAGCATCCGGTCGGCGATGATCGCGTCGAAGCCCTCGTTCAGCGCCAGGAACAGGCCGTCGCGCCCGGTGCGCGCCACCTCGACCACATGCCCGGCCTCCCGCAGTCCCTTGGCCAGGTAGTCCGCGGTGGACCGGTCGTCCTCGATCAGCAGCACGCGCATGGTGATCCTTGGGTCAATCCAGTCTTCAACTGAACCTATCCGGGCCGGACCAGAACATGATAGGGCCGGGGCGGCCGCGGCAGGCCCCATGAATTTGGCGCTGCTTCCGCAGCCTGGCGCGCGGGCTGGGGATCTCGCTTTGCCTGCGGATCATGCCGCCCACGGTGACGATCTGGGACGTGGCGGCGCCGTGCGACAGCCAGGTGTTCCGGTTGCAGCGAGCGCGGCTGCGACGGCGCAGGCCGCCTATGGGTTGCGCTGGGTGCTGCTGGGGCTAGGAGACGATCCGCTCTTGGCTTAACCGTTTCGCCGGGACGGATGGCCTGTGCGGCTCAGCGTTTGCGCAGACGCTTCGCGTTCGCGGTTGCCCGGCTGTGCAGCGGTTTCAGCAGGGCCTCGGCCGAGACGCCCGACGACACCAGCACCCGGCCGATGTCCAGGACCGCCGCCGTCTTTTCGGCCACCATGCGGTTGTACTCGGCTGCCGAGCAGGTATTCTGCGCCATCATCAGGCTGCGCCGGGCAATCGTTTCCCATGAGGCCCAGGCAAGCTCGGCCATCATGAAGGGGGTTGAAAGGACGGCGTAGGGCTTGAGAGTTTTCACGTCTTCCACATAGGCCCGGCGCAACCCACTGCGAAGCGCGCCTGGAGCGTTCGTGATCCGGCCGTGTCCAGAAAACCTCGTTTCAGGATACCGCAGGGATGGCCGCAGCGCGCGCCGCAGGGGCGCCAACGCTGCCGAATGTCCGCGGGACAACAGCAGAAACAGGTCAAGGCTTGATCTTGATAAATCCAGAAACAAACAATGCTCAGGCGTACTTTGCATTCTGCACAACACAGGAGTGCCTGACACTGTAAAAAATTGCACAACATACAATCGTATGAAACCACTCTGCTGCATCAAGATTCGAGAGTGGAACCCAGTCCTGCGCTGGCATTGTGTGACGTAACCAATTATCACGTTTTCGTGATTTCTATAACTGCTGGGAATCGTGCAGTTTCATATTGTGCAGTGCACAAAAATGATACAACTCACATTTCAAGGAGACGTGGCGTGTCGGACATCAGTAAGTTGCAGGGTGGCAAGCCTGCCACCAGCCAGGCGACGGTCGGGGCCAATGTGTGGGCCGAGACCGAGGCGGCTGAACGGGCCGTGCATCAGGGCGCGGCGACTGCGCAGCAGGGTGCCCGCGTCGCGGGAGAGGCGACACGCCGGGGTGCCGATGCGACGGCCGACGTGACGCGCCAGGGCGCCAAGGCCGGGGTCGAGGCAATCCGCCGGGTCGGCGAGACCGCGAACGAGACTGTGCGCCGGAGCACGCACGCCTTGGCCGAGGGTCAGCGGCAGATCGCCCAGGACACGGCGCAGACCTTTGAGGCCGTCAGCCGCAAGGTGGCCCAGGCGGCGCAAGGCGCGTCCGAGGACGTGCGCCATTTCATGACGCTGCCCCATGCTGCCGAGGGCGGCTTGCGCGACATGCAGCACGGCGTTGCGGGCCTGGTGGAGGGCGTCGTTCAGGCCAACCTGCGCGTCACCAAGGAAATGTTCCGCTTCTCCAACCCGGTCGCGGTTGTCGAGATGCAGCAGCGATTCGCGCAGGAGTACATGGACACGCTGCTGCAGGGCACCGCGGCGATGCTCCGCGCCATTCGCCGCACCGCCGACGAGACCCTGCGTCCGATTGAGGCGCAGGCCGGCCAGCGTCAGCAGGCTCGCCAAAGCCAGCGCACCGCGGCCGAGTGAGGCCGGCGCTGGCGCAGCAGCCAGGCCGGCGTGCCTACCCAAAGACGGTGCCGGCGGCATGGCACCGTCGCGATAACGGAGTTTGATAATGGTTTATGATCCCAACACCGCCCAACGCGACGCGACCCTGCGCTCGGAGGCCCCGATCTCGACGGGCGTCCCGTTCTGGGACATGATGCTTTCTTTCGGCAAGGCGTCGCAGCAGGCCATGGCCGGCTACGCTACACGCGGGGACCATGCCGCGCAGCCTGGCCACGTTGCCGCGCACCATCCCACGGGCAGCGTGGAAGTGATCCCGGTCGGCGAGGAAACGCTGAACGTTGGCACCCGCCTGGTCACGGGCGAGACGACGCGCGTGCGGCGCGTCGTGGTGGAAACGCCGGTCGAGCAGGCGGTATCGCTGCGCGAGGAACGGGTGATCGTCGAGCGCCGCAAGCCCTCAGCCGCGACCGCGGTCGCGACGCAGGGCGTCCTGACCGAAAGCGTGATCGAGATGAGCGACAGCTTCGAGGTGGCCGAGGTTTGGAAAAGCGTGCGCGTGACGGAGGAGGTCGTGCTGCGCCGCGAGGTGACGGAACGGCATGAGACGGTGCGCGACACCGTGCGCCACGATGAGGTCGTCGTCGAGCACGTC
>CAXTUQ010000699.1:0-3056 GCA_964247405.1 uncultured Acetobacteraceae bacterium | reverse complement strand
CAGCGCCGCCTTGGCGGCGGCGGCGGGCGCGGGACGGGACGGCGCCGGCGGGGGCGTCGGCTCGGTTCGGTGGGCGGTCAGCACGACCGTCGCGTTGACCACGCCGGGCTGCTTCGCCAGCAGGGCCTCGGCGGCGCGGCGCACCCCCTCCATGGCAGCGGCATGGGCGCGGTCGGTGCGGAGCGCCAGGTGCACGAGGCCGTCCCGCGCCGTCAGGCTGTCCACCAGTCCAGCGGCAACGATGTCCCGCCCGGACGCCGGGTCCTGCACCGCGCGCAGCGCCGCCCGTAGCCCGTCCGTCGTCAAAGGCGCCATCGCTTGTAAACCTCCGATACCCGGTCAATATGCACGCGGTTGCGAGGCCGCATATGGCGCACAAACGCCGGACTGCAAACGCAGCGTTGCCGCTGGCGGCACAGCTACAGTTGCCGCGGGCGGCACAGCCACAGTCGCGGCCGGCGGCACAGTTCTACGGGAGCCACTGGACCAGCATGTCTTGGAATAATGGTGGCGGCTCCGGTCCCTGGGGGCCGGGCAACAACAACACGCCGCCGCGTGGGCCGAACCGCGGCCCCTGGGGCGGCGGCGGCGGCCCGAACGGCATCCCGGATCTGGACGAGGTGCTGGCCCGGCTGCAAGCCTCTGCCCGGCGCTTCGTCCCGGGCGGGCCTGGCGGGCGGCGCGGCAGCCCGCGCTTGATCGCGCTTGTCCTCTTGGTCGGCGCCGTCATTTGGTTGGCCAGCGGCTTCTACCGGGTGGAGCCAGACCAGCAGGGCGTGGTGCTGCGCTTCGGCGCGTTCCAGCGCACGACGCTGCCGGGCCTCAACTACCACCTGCCCTGGCCGGTTGAGCAGGCGCTGACCCCGGCGGTGACGCGCATCAATCGTACGGAGGTCGGCTTCCGCATCGCCCCGGACAGCGCCGGCGCCGGCCGGGTCGGCGCAACCCGGGACCTGGGCCGCGACGCGCCCCCCCGCGACATCCCGGGCCGGAACACCGCGGCGCGGGAAGTGCTGGAAGAGGCGCTGATGCTGACCGGCGACGAGAACATCATCGACATCAACTTCAGCGTGTTCTGGCGCATCCGCGACGCCGGCACCTTCCTGTTCAACACGCGCAACCCGGAGAACACCGTGAAGTCGGTGGCGGAAAGCGTGATGCGGGAAGTGGTGGGCCGTACCCCGATCCAGCCCGCGCTGACCGAAGCGCGCGCCAGCATCGAGCAGTCCGTCGCCACTGGCGCGCAGCACGTGCTGGACCAGTATGGCGCCGGGGTGGAGATCACCCAGGTGCAGCTGCAGAAGGTGGACCCGCCCGGCGCCGTCATCGAGAGTTTTCGGGATGTGCAGCGCGCCAACACGGACGCCGAGCGGGCGCGCAACGAGGCCGAAAGCTATCGCAACGATATCGTGCCCCGCGCCCGCGGCGATGCGGCCCGGCTGACCGCGGAAGCGGACGGCGCGCGGCAAGCCAACATCGCGGAGGCCGCCGGCCAGGCGCAGCGCTTCCTCAGCGTCTATCAGGCCTATTCCGTGGCGAAGGACGTGACGTTGAAGCGCCTGTACATCGAGACGATGCAGGACATCCTGACCAAGACGCCGTCCATCGTGGTGGACGACAAGCTGCAAGGCATCGTGCCCTACCTGCCGCTTGACCCCAACGGCCGGCCGCGCGCGCCCACGCCCGCCGTGCCCGCAGCGCCGCAGGCGGGAGCCTCGCGATGAACCGTGGCATCCTCGCGGCGGTCGCCGCGGCGCTGGTCCTCCTCGTGCTGGCCGGGGCCAGCCTGTTCACGGTGACGCAGACCGAGCAGGTGCTGATCACCCAGTTCGGCCAGCCGATCCGGGTCATCAGCACGCCGGGCCTGCACCTCAAGGTGCCGTTCGTCCAGACCGTCATCAGCTTCGACCGCCGCCTGCTGGACTACGAGACGCCCGGCGAGGAGGTGATCCTGGCCGACCAGCGGCGCTTGATCGTGGACAGCTTCACCCGGTTCCGCATCACCGACCCGTTACGCTACTTCCAGGCCGTGGGTTCGGCGGAGGATGCGATCCGCGCCCGGTTGAACTCCGTCGTGACCTCCTCGCTCCGCCGCGTGCTGGGCAACGAGCAATTGCTCAAGGTGCTGTCGGCCGACCGCGGGCGGATCATGGGGCTGATCCGCGGCCAGGTCAGCGACGAGATGCGCGAGTTCGGCGTGACGGTCGAGGACGTGCGCCTGCGCCGGGCCGACCTGCCGGAAGAGAACACCCAGGCCGTGCTGAGCCGCATGAAGTCGGAGCGCGAGCGCATCGCGAGCCAGGCCCGCGCGGAAGGCGCCGAAGCCTCCGCCCGCATTCGTGCCGATGCCGAGCGCGACCGCACGGTGCTGCTGGCCGAAGCGCGCGCCACCGCCGACCGGTCGCGCGGCGAGGGCGAGCGGCAGTCGATCAAGACCTACGCCGACGCCTTCCAGCAGGACACGAAATTCTACGAATTCTACCGTACGATGCAGGCCTACCGGGAAGCGTTCGGCAACGGCCAGTCCCGCCTCGTCTTGACGCCCGATAGCGAATTCTTGCGCATGCTGCGTCAGGCGCCCGAGGAGTAAGGCTTGGTGAACGGCATTCCCAAGCTCGTGAAGCGTCCTATCTATCGGCTTGCGAGTGCGTTGCCGGCATGAGCAGATCCACCATTCGCCCTCCATTCGGGAGTTTTCTCATGCGCCTTCGGACCTTTCGCGCGCTTGCACTCGCCAGCGCGTTCGTGCTGCCAGCGGCCCTGCCGCCGTTTGTCTCGCCGGCCGTGGCGCGCGGGGCGCCGGACAGCTTCGCCGACTTGGCCGACACCCTGCTGCCGGCCGTGGTGAACATCTCGTCCTCGCAGAACGTCCAGGCGCGGGCCGACCGGAGCGGCCCGGAGGTCCCGACGTTCCCGCCGGGTTCGCCGTTCGAGCAATTCTTCAAGGACTTCCTGGACCGCAATCATCCGCCGGGCGGTCAGGGCGGCCCGCAGCGGCGTGGCCCGAACCGCGGCGAAGGCCCGCAGCCCGGCCCGGACGGCGGCGGCCCCGGCGG
>CAXTUQ010000698.1:0-3060 GCA_964247405.1 uncultured Acetobacteraceae bacterium | reverse complement strand
CATCCGGGACGATGACCTCCGCGCCTTCGGCCGCGTAGCGGGCGCGTACCGCTGCGGGGACCGGCGCGGTGTTCACGAGTGCATAGTCCAGAAACGGCGCGGGGGCGTGCGCGTACATGCGCTCGATATGCTGCGAGGCCGACAGGTGCAGGCTTTCGTTGCCCTGCGTCATCAGGTTGCACACGTACACCCGCACGGCGCGCGCGACGGCGAGCGCCTGTTCTCCCTCCACTCGAACGCGGGCCTGGCGGACGCCGCCAGGTTCGGCGGCAAGGACGCCATCCTGTCCGGACCCGCCGGCGGCATCGTCGGCGCCGCGCGCACCGCGGAGATGGCCGGCCTCCATCGCATCATCGGCTTCGACATGGGCGGCACCAGCACCGACGTGGCCCTGTATGACGGCGCGTTCGAGCGTGCCTACGAGACGGAGGTGGCGGGCGTGCGGATGCGCGCGCCGATGATGGCGATCAACACCGTCGCGGCCGGCGGCGGTTCCATCCTGCATTTCGACGGCGCCCGCATCCGGGTGGGGCCGGACAGCGCCGGGGCCAACCCCGGTCCCGCCTGCTACCGCCGCGGCGGGCCGCTTACGGTGACGGACGCCAACGTGTGCGTCGGCAAGATCCAGCCCCAGCACTTCCCGCCGATTTTCGGACCCGGCGGCGATGCGCCCCTCGATGCCGAGGCGGTCCGGGCGCAGTTCGCACGGCTCGCGGACGACGTGGCAGAGGCAACCGGGCAGCGGCAGGACCCGCGCGAGGTCGCGGAAGGCTTCCTGCGCATAGCCGTCGCCAACATGGCCAACGCGATCAAGCAGGTCAGCGTGCAGAAGGGCCACGACGCCACGCGCTTCGCCCTGCAATGCTTCGGCGGCGCCGGCGGCCAGCACGCCTGCCTGGTCGCGGACGAGCTGGGCATGGAAACGGTGTTCATCCACCCCTATGCCGGCGTGCTGTCGGCCTACGGCATGGGCCTTGCGGACCAGACCGTGCTGCGCGAGCAGGCGGCGGAACAGCCGTTCACGCCCGAGGCGCTGCCGGCCCTGCACGCCCTGGCCGACCAGCTCGCCGACGCCGCCCACGCCGCGTTGCTGGAGCAGGGCGCCGCCGGGCGCATCGGCACCCAGCACAACGTCCACCTGCGCTACGCCGGCACCGAGGCCGCGTTGCCGGTGCCCCTGACCGACCTGCCCGGCACCCTCGACGCCTTCACCGCCGCCCACCGCGCCCGCTTCGGCTTCGCCACCCCGGACCGGGCGGTGATTGCCGAGGCCGTCGCCGTGGAAGCGACCGCCGCGGGCGAGACCGTGGACGAACCCCAGCTTGCCGCCCGCGACGACGGCGAACCCGCCCCCATCGACCACGTCCCCATGTGGAGCGGCGGCGCCGAGCACCGCGCCCCGGTGTTCGACCGCACGGCCCTCCGCGCCGGCGACCGCCTGCCCGGCCCCGCTTTGGTGCGGGAGGCCAACGCGACCACCGTGGTCGAACCCGGCTGGACCGCCGAGGTCACCGCGCGCAACCACATGCTGCTGCGCCGCACGTCGCCTTTACCGAGCCGGACCACCGCCGATGCCAGTCGTCCCGACCCCGTGCTGCTGGAACTGTTCAACAACCTGTTCATGAACGTCGCCGAGCAGACCGGCGCGGTGCTGCAGAACACGTCGCAGAGCGTGAACATCAAGGAGCGGCTGGACTTCTCCTGCGCGATCTTCGACGCGGAGGGCGGCCTGGTCGCCAACGCGCCGCACGTCCCCGTGCATCTCGGCGCGATGGGGGAAAGCGTGCGGACCGTGCTTCGGAGCCGCGGAGCAACCCTCCGCCCCGGCGATGTCGTCGCGCTCAACAACCCGTTCAACGGTGGCACGCATCTGCCGGATGTCACGGTCATTACCCCGGTGTTCGACGAGGGGGCCACGGCCATCCGCTTCTTCGTGGGCAGCCGCGGCCACCATGCCGACATCGGCGGCACGACGCCGGGCAGCACGCCGCCCGACAGCCGCACGCTGGATGACGAGGGGGTCGTGATCGACGACTTCCTGCTGGTGGATGCCGGCACGTTCCGGGAAGCCGCGTTCCGCGCCCTGCTGTCCGGCGCACGCCACCCCGCCCGCAGCCCCGACGTGAACGTGGCCGACATCAAGGCGCAGGTCGCCGCCAACGAGCGCGGCGTGCAGGAGCTGGCCCGCGTCGTGCATCAGTACGGCTGGGACACCGTGCAGGGCTACATGCGCCACGTGATGGACAACGCGGAGGAGGGCGTGCGCCGGGCCATCGCCCGCATCGCGCCCTCCGTTGGCGACGGCGTGTTCGACTATCGGATGGACAGCGGAGCACCCTTGCGCGTGGTGGTGACGCTGGACGCGGAGGCGCGCACCGCGACCGTTGATTTCACCGGCACCGGGCCGCAGGACGCCGGCAACTTCAACGCGCCCCCGGCCGTCCTCCGCGCCGTGGTGCTCTACGTGTTCCGCTGCCTAGTGGGCGAGGACATCCCGCTCAATGACGGCTGCTTGAAGCCGATCCGCATCGTGCTGCCGCCCGGCACCTTCCTGTCCCCGGAACCCGGCGCGGCCGTGGTCGCGGGCAACACGGAGGTCAGCCAGGCCGCCTGCAACGCCCTGTTCGGCGCGCTCGGCATCCTCGCCTGCAGCCAGGCCACCATGAACAACGTGCTGTTCGGCGACGCCACCCGGCAGTACTACGAGACCATCTGCGGCGGCATGGGCGCCAGCCCCGACCAGCCCGGCGCCTCGGCCATCCAGACCCATATGACCAACACCAGGATGACCGACCCGGAGGTGCTGGAACTGCGCTACCCCGTGCGGCTGGAAACCTTCGCCATCCGCCGCGGCTCCGGCGGCGCGGGTGCGCAACGCGGCGGCGACGGCAGCATCCGCCGCATCCGCTTCCTGGAACCGATGACCACGGTTGTCGTCGCCTCCCGACGCACCGTGCCGCCGTTCGGCTTGGGCGGCGGCGCGGCCGGGGCGCCGGGCCGGCAATGGGTCGAGCGCGCCGACGGCTCGCGGCACGAGATGACCGGCACCGCCCGGGCGGA
>CAXTUQ010000697.1:0-3063 GCA_964247405.1 uncultured Acetobacteraceae bacterium | reverse complement strand
GTCCTTTGGTGGGCCGCGTTGCGCAGCCTATGCCGAGCAGCTTGCGATCGGGACGGGGTAGCTTGGCATCCAGCGGTCCTCGGACATCAGCGTCGCGTTCTCGGTGATGGCTTGGGCGATGAGCAGGTGGTCGAAAGGGTCCTTGTGGTGCCGGGGCAAGCCGATCAGCGCCGCCAAGTGATCGACGGTGACGCCGAGGCCGTCGAAGCCGTCCTGCTCAAGACCACCCAGGATTTCCCTGACGTCGGCGACCAATTTGCCCACCTGCGCCTTGATGGCGATTTCCCAAAGCGACACGACGCTGACCAAGACGTGGTTGCTGCGGTCCCGCAACAGGCTCTGGCTGTGTGGCCCGATCCGCGGGTCATCGCCGATCCACCAGAGCAGGACATGGGTGTCCAGAAGGAGCTTCACCCGCCCTTGTCCTCGGGCGGAAAGATCGGTCCGTTCACCATCTCGTCGATGAAGCCCTCGGGCCAGGTGTCGAAATCGTCCGCCATCCAAATCTTCCCGCGCATCCGGCCCGGCTCGCGTGGAGCAAGTTTTCGCGGCGGCGACGGCGGGCGCAATTCCGCCACTACCTCGTTCTCCCAGGTGATCAGGAACGACGTGCCATGCCGGGTTTGGCGTAGGTACCCGGCCACGTCGTCCCGAAAGTCAGCCATCTCGACCCGGCGCGTCGCCGCGGAGGGCTTGTCGTGTTCAGGGTGGTCCAAGGCCGCATTCTCCTTGCTGGACGGAGTGTAGGGGCTGCCGCACTGGCAGCATAGGGTTCTCGGGGTGGTCCTTTGCTGGAGCCGCCCGGCGCTGGCGGCACGCGCCTAGTCGGCGCAGCGGATCGGCTCTCGGCTCGCAGGCGCCTCGCGGCCCAGCAAGACGCTCGCGACGCCGGACCCCGTTCTGCTATCCATGGCCGGAAAGCGGGTATGCAGCAGAGCAGCAGACGAGCCGGAGCAACGCATGGCGGCGCCCTTGATCCTGGACCGCAACGGCGCCGTGTTTGAGCGGCACGCCTACCGTCACGACGGCCTGAACCTGGTGGCATGGATCATCCGTCCGCCTGGCCCCGGGCCGTTTCCTTTGCTGGTGCAGAACCACGGCTCCGGCATCAACGTGGCCTCGGACGGGACGTTGACGGACGTCTCGTCTCGCCATACCGTCGATCCAGAGAACCCGGCCTGGGCGCGCATTGCCGCCAACGGCGCTTCCACCCTGTTCCCCGAAGGCCGCGGCTATGGCGGGTCGGATGGCCCAAGTCCGCTGGACGCAGTGCGTGGGGGCACGGATACAACCTTCAACATGCTGCTGGGCCGCGCCGCCGACGCCAACGCCGCGGCGGACTGGGCCTGCACCCGACCGGACGTGGACGGCGCTCGCTGCGTCATCGCCGGGGCCAGCCATGGCGGGGTTGTTTCTCTGCTTGCCGGAGCACAGCGACCCTATGGCGCCGTGGTGGCACAGGCCACCGGGGCCGCTTATGGCCGCATCGAGGCAAGCGTCCGCACCATTGCCAACGCAGCCGCCCGCATCACCGCGCCCGTGCTGTTCCAGCACATGCGGACGGACACGCTGGTCCTGCCGGAAGGCGCCCGGACCATTTTTGACTGGAGTAGCCGCTTTCGTCCCTTACACCGGTGGCGCGACTATCCCGGCACGCCGGGCATCGAGGGCCACAACGTCTTTGACCCGGCAAATGCGCAACAGATGCGCCCCGACTACATCGAGGCGATCCGCACCGGGTTCGACGCCACGCCGTCCGCGCCCGCTGATCCGCCGGAGCAATGGACGGTGCTGGACTTTCTGCTACCCGGAACGCTGCGCCCCGATGCCGCCCGCTGGGCCGGGCGGTTCGGCGCGAACGGGCCGGACGCGGCCGTGGTCCTGGACGGCGAGCGGGTTGTTTACGCCTGGAAAGATGGCAACTCGCGGGGCTACGGCGAGGGGACAGTCACCCACCGCGGCGATGCTCTCCACGTCGAGCCATGGCCCGGCGTGTCGCTGCTTCTGGAACCGCTGCCGGGCAATGCCCTTCAAGTGACTTACGAGAGGCAGGACGAGCGTTCCGTCGCGCGTCTCGACCCATCCGGACCGTCATGACCGCTGGCGACCCGTTAGCGCGGGTAGGGAGGCACCCGATGCAAGCGCGTGTCGCCGCCCCTACCGATCCGTCAGCCGCAGCTCGATCCGCCGGTTTCGCGCATACGACCCTGGGCCGTCCGACTTGTCCAGCGGCTGGAACTCGCCGAACCCGGTCGCCGCCAGGCGCCGGGCCGGCACGCCGTCCTCGATCAGCAGCTTCACCACGTTGATCGCCCGCTGCGACGACAGCTCCCAGTTGGAGGCGAAGTTGGCCCGGGTCACCGGCTGCCGGTCGGCGTGGCCATCGACGCGCAGGATCCAGTTCAGGTCGGGCGGGATGCGTGCCGCGAGGTCCTTGAGCGTCGCCGCCAGCGCCCGGATCTGGTCCTGCCCGGCCTGCGTCATGTCGGCGCTGCCGGCGGGGAACAGCACCTCGCTTTGGAACACGAAGCGGTCGCCCACCACCTGGATGCCGGGCCGGTTCTGCAGCACGTCGCGGAGGCGCCCGAAGAACTCGCTGCGATACCGCTGCAACTCCTCCACCTTGGACGCCAGCGCCGCGTTCAGCCGGCTGCCGAGGTTGGCGATCTGCGCGTCCTTGTCGTGCCCGGCCGCCTCCGCGACCGAGAGCGACGCGGCGAGCCGGGCCATCTGCGCCCGCAGCTCGTCCACCTGGCGCGACAGCAGCGCCACCTGCGCCCGGCCGCTCTCGCCCAGCTTCTGCTCGTCGGCCAACTGCGCCGCCACCGCCTGCCGCCGCTGCTCCTCCGTCGTGGCCCGGGCGGCGGCGTCCTGCGCCTGCTTCTCCAGCTCGTCGCGCAGCGCGGTCAGCGCGCGGACCTGCTCGGCCATGCGGGCGAGGTCCGACAGCCGCGCCTCGACCGTCGCGCGGTCGGCCTGGATCACCCGGTCCTGCTCGGCCGCTTGCGCGCGGAGCTGGGCGAGCTGCCGCCGCGCCTCGGCCAGTTGCGCCGCGGTTTCCGC
>CAXTUQ010000696.1:0-3069 GCA_964247405.1 uncultured Acetobacteraceae bacterium | reverse complement strand
CTCGGCCTGGCTTTCCGCGATCACGGTGGCGTAGGCGGGCATGTCGCTGCGGCCCTCCGCACTGACGGACCGGGCCTCCTCGTCCTGGCTCAGCACGTATTGCCGCGCCGCTTCCGGCCGCGCCCGGGTCGCGAGGTCGCGGGCGTGGTCGTTGACCCGGCGGCGATAGCGGCGCAGGCGCTTGGCGATGTGCTCCGCCGCGTCGTCAAAGGCGCTGTGCGCGTCGGCGGCCTCCCCTTCGCCGCGCAGCGTCAGGCCGCGGCCGGCATGGAGGTTGATGTCGCAGGTGAAGAAGCTGCGGGCGCGGCTGAAGGTCACGCTGGCCTCCAGCGCGCCGTCGAAGTACTTCTGGGAGATCAGGTCCAGCTGCTCGGACACGCGGACCCGTAGGGCGTCCGAAAGCTCCATCTGCTTGCCCGCGACCGTGATCTGCATGTGCGTCCCTCCGCTTGCGCCTGAACCTGCCATGGCCGGGCTGGGCGCGCTTCGCGGGCGCGGTCTCAGGCCGGCATCGCCTTCTCCCGTTTGCGCTGCACTGAGCTTGGGATTCGCAGCGCTTCCCGGTATTTGGCCACGGTCCGCCGGGCGATGTCCACGCCTTCTCGTCGCAAAGCTGCAACAATCGCATCGTCGGACAGCACATCATCGGGATGTTCGGTCTGGACCAGGCTGCGGATGCGGTGGCGCACGGATTCGGCGCTGTGGCTTTCGCCGCCGGCCACTGCGCTGATCGCCGTGGTGAAGAAGTACTTCAGCTCGAACACCCCGCGCGGCGTCGCGATGTACTTGTTGGCGGTGACGCGGCTCACCGTGCTCTCGTGCATCTCCACGGCTTCCGCGATGTCGCGCAGGATCAGCGGGCGCAGGTGGCCGACGCCGCCGCGGAAAAAGGCGTCCTGCTGGCGCACCACCTCGGCCGCGACGCGCAGGATGGTGTTGGCGCGCTGCTGCAGCGACTTCACCAGCCAGTTGGCGCTGGACAGGCTTTCGCCGAGGAAGGTCTTCTCCTCCCGCCCGGCGCGCACGCTGACCCGGGCGTGGTAGGCCTCGTTGACCAGCACGCGCGGCATGGTGTCGGGGTTGAGTTCCAGCAGCCAGGCGTCGTCCGGGCCGCGGCGCATCAGCACGTCGGGGATGACCTGGTGCAGCGGCCCGCCGTCGCCGGCGCCGGGCTTGGGGTCGAGCGCCCGGACCTCGGCGATCATGTCGGCCAGGTCCTCCGAATCCACGCCGCAGACCGCCATGAGGCCGCGCAGGTCGCGGCGGGCCAGCATCTCCAGGTTGTCGAGCAGCGTCGCCATCGCCGGGTCGAGCCGGTTGAGGTCGGCGAGCTGCGCGGCCAGGCAGTCGCGCAGGTTCTCGGCGAACAGCCCGGCCGGGTCGAAGCGCATCATGGCGGCGCGCACCCGGCCCACCCGGGCCGCGTCGAGGCCCATGGCGCAAGCAAGCTCCTCCGTCGAGTGCGGGACGCGGCCGGCAGGGTCCAGCAGCGCGATCAGGTGGGCGCCGACCATGCGGTCCACCGGGTCGGCGAAGCCCAGGCGGAGCTGCTCGCCGAGGCGCACGCGCAAGGAGCGCGGCGCATCCGCCAAATCGTCAATGCCCGCCAGGTCCATGTCGTCGCGCGGGCCGCTGCCGCGAGGCAGGCTGGCATAGCCGCCATCGAGCATGCCGGGGCCGCCGGTCCCGTCGGCAGCGCCGCCCGCGTCGTAGCTGTTGCTGTGGTCGGCCTCCACCGCGTCCGGCAGCTTTTCCCGGCGCAGCAGGGCGACGGCGTCGAGTTCGCTCAAGTGTTCCGGCCGCTGGTCGGGCGCCGGGCGCTCCAGCGGCGCGTCCGTGCGCTCGTCGCGTTCCAGCAAGGGGTTGCGCTGCAGCTCCTCCTCGACGAAGGCGGCGGCTTCCAGGTTGGTGAATTGCAGCAGCTTGATGGCCTGACGCAGCTGCGGCGTCATGACCAAGGATTGCGTCTGCCGGAACTCTAAGCGGGGGCCCATCGCCATGGGCAGCAATCTACAAGCTAAACCTTTCGCCAAGATAGACCCGGCGCACGTCTTCGTGCGCGACGACCTCGTTGGGCCGGCCCTCCATCAGCACCTGGCCGTCGTGCATGATGTAGGCGCGGTCGGTGATCTGCAACGTTTCGCGCACGTTGTGGTCGGTGATCAGCACGCCGATGCCTCGGTCCTTCAGGTGTCCCACCAGGTCGCGGATCTCGCCCACCGCGATGGGGTCGATGCCGGCCAGCGGCTCGTCCAGCAGGATGTAGCTCGGCTGGGTCGCCAGCGCCCGGGCGATCTCCACCCGGCGCCGCTCGCCGCCCGAAAGGGCGAGGGCTGGGGTGCGGCGCAGGTGGGCGATGCCGAACTCGGCCAGCAGCTCGTCCAGCATCAGGCGGCGGCGGTCGGGGTCGCGTTCCACGACCTCCAGCGCCGCCATGACGTTGCGCTCGACGTTGAGGCCGCGGAACACGCTGGCCTCCTGCGGCAGGTAGCCGATGCCGAGCCGCGCCCGCCGGTACATCGGCAGGCCGGTGATGTCCTGGCCGTCCAGGCTGATGGAACCGGTGTCGGGGCGGACCAGGCCGGTGATCATGTAGAAGGTGGTGGTCTTGCCCGCGCCGTTGGGGCCGAGCAGGCCAACCGCTTCCCCCCGGTGGACGCGCACGGTGACGTTGCGGACGACGGGACGCTTCTTGTAGGTCTTGCCGACGCCGGTGGCGACCAAGCCGCCGTCGCCCTGGATGACGCGATGGGTCGGCGCGGGCGCCGGCATGGCCGCCGGGTTCACCGGCGCCGCGGCCTTGGGTGTCGCGTTCATGGGGACGGAGCTTTGGGCGACGGAGCCTGGGGCGGCGCGTCCTTGGCGGGGGGTTTCTTCGCGTCGGCCCCGCCCCCGGTGGCGTCGTTCGGCACCACCAGGCCTTCCACGCGCTTGCCGGGGTTGCGGGACAGGGTGGAGATGCCGGTCCGCATGTTGACGATGGCTTCGTCGCCGTTGAGCTGGCTTTGGCCGCGGGTGATGTGCACGTCGCCGGCGAGGCGGGCGATGCCGGTGTCGGCGACATACACG
>CAXTUQ010000695.1:0-3073 GCA_964247405.1 uncultured Acetobacteraceae bacterium | reverse complement strand
CGCCCGGCCCCGACCTTTGGGCCGCCTGCGAGGAGCGCGCCGTCGTGCGCCTCACTTTGGCCTCCGGCCAAATGCTCACGGGCAGCTACACCAGCCGCGTCGGCCTGCACTTCCTGCACCGCACCGGCCGCCACCTGCCGCTGATCGGTGAGGTGACCGGCCCCTATGGACCCGGCGACGTGCTTGACGTCGAGATCGTGCGGACCCGCGCGCAAGTGCTCGCCGACGCCTACATCCGCTTGCACGGCGAGCGCGTGCCCGGCCGCGAGCCGCGCACCCGCGACGAGTACGAGCAGCGCCTGCAGCTCCTGGCCAGCGCCGTTGTGGCGGCCAGCCACGACTGGCAGCGGCAGATGCAACTACACCGCCAGTTCCGCGAGGCCGCCGACCGGGTCGGCCTGGCCCAGGGCAAGCGCACCTGGCTGCTCAATGCCGCCGCTTGGGCCAGGCGCTCCAACGTGCCGCCCACCATGGCCGACCTGTGGGTGGACGCCGTGGCATCGCCCTCCTGCCTCGCCCGGCCGCGCCCACAGGACTTCGACCCCGACCCCCGGGTGCGGCGGCGGCGAACCGCCTTGCCGCCCCACGTCCGCGCCGATCCCTGGTCCATCCCCAACATCCTGCACGCGCTCAGGGCGGCGTCACTGAAGGTGCGGGTCACCCGGTTGGGAGACCCTCCGCACGAAGCTGGGCACTTGCAGGTTGAGATGCCAATCAAGGGACGTAGCCGTTTCGTGGCCATCGCCGAGCGCGACAACCATAGTCGCACGACCTGGCGATGGGTCTGGGATGGCAACCAAAGCGAGGCCGGGCTGGCACGGCACCGGCGTGCGCTCTGCTGCGACGCCTACTCGGATGGTCGAGGTGCTCCGCCACGGCCGTCTCGGCGTGCAAGGCGACCTGTTCTGCCACCCGCCCGTCCAGCGCCGGCCAGGTCAGGCGCTTCCCCCGCCGGCGCCGGGCATCCGGGGAAGCGTGACGCCTGCTTGTTCCTGCCCACCCCCGCCCGTCGAGCGGGCCTTGCTTGCTTCAGGAGAGCGCCATGCTGATCCAGGCCGCCCCTCACCTCTTGGTTGACGCCAGCCGCCTCGCCAGCGCGCGCAGATGGCGAACGCATACCGAGTTGCTGCGCGACGGCGCCGAGGCGCCCGCCCTCACCACGGGCCAGCGCACGGTGCTGCTGCGCGACGCGGTAGCGGCCGAGCGCCAGGCCCGCCGGCGGCTTCGCGTCACACGGGTACACTGACGTGATCCTCGAGTTCCAATAGGAGCGGCCGCATCATGCCTATTTTGGAAGCACGACGCCGCTGCACACCATCTTGAAACCGGAGATTTTGTAGTTCAGTTCTGCTGACCGAGAAGAATAGAGGGCGGCCAGCATGCATTGCGGGACTTCGATGGAGAAGGGGACTATGCGCGGCTGGCCTCAACGAAGGTGCTGAACGCATGAGCACCACGGCTGCAACGGCTGAACCCGCGTCGGAGGAAGGCGGCTCCCCCCATTGGCGGCGCAACCTCCTCGTCTGCATCTTCGGGTCGTTCACCACCATCGTGGCGATGACGCTGCTGCTGCCGTTCCTGCCGCTCTACGTCGAGCAGCTCGGAGTGTCGGACCAGGCGGCCATCGTGCAGTGGTCGGGCGCGGCCTACGGCGCAACCTTCCTCTCGGCCGCGCTCGTTGCCCCGGCCTGGGGGCGCCTCGCCGACCGGTACGGCAGGAAGCTGATGCTGATCCGCGCGAGCCTCGGCATGGCCGTTGCCATCTCCCTGATCGGCATGGTGCAGGACGTGCACCAACTGGTGGGGTTGCGGCTGCTGACCGGCCTGCTCGGCGGCTATGCGTCAGGGTCCTTCGTGCTGGTGGCGACGCAGACGCCGAAATTGCGCTCCGCCTGGGCGCTGGGCACGCTCAGCTCCGGCATCATGGCAGGCAATCTGGCAGGGCCATTGCTGGGCGGCGCGCTGCCGCAGCTCATCGGCCTCCGCGCCACCTTCCTCGCCGCCGGCGCCGTCATCTTCGTCGCCTTCCTCGCCACTATCGCGTTCATCCGCGAAGAGAAGCGGCCTGCCGGCCCGGCGAAGGCCAAGGAGCGCGGCGGCTTCGCGGCGGTGCCGGAGAAAGGGCTGCTGCTGGCCATGCTGTTCACCGGCATGCTGCTGATGCTCGCCAACATGTCGATCGAGCCTATCATCACCGTCTATGTCGCCGAGCTCGTGGCGGAGCCGGTGCACGTCACGATCGTGGCCGGCCTGGTGATGTCGGCGGCGGCGCTCGGCAGCATCCTTTCCGCCGCTCGCTTGGGCAAGCTGGCGGACCGTGTCGGCCATTGGAACGTCATCATCGGCTGTCTCGCGGCGTCGGCGCTGCTGCTAATCCCGCAGGCTTTCGTCCTCGCCGGCTGGCAGCTCGTGGTCCTGCGCTTCCTGATGGGGCTGTCGCTGGGCGGGCTGCTTCCCTGCGTCGCCAGCGTAATCCGTCACAACGTGCCCGAGCGCGTCGTCGGCACGATGCTGGGCTACTCCACCTCCTCGCAATATGCGGGGCAGGTGGCAGGACCGCTGCTGGGCGGCTTCGTCGGCGGGCACATCGGGATGCGCGCGGTGTTCCTCGGCACGGCGGTGCTGATGGCGGCAGGGGCGGCGTTCAACTGGCTGGCAAAGCCAGGCGGTTAGGGTCGTTGCAGGAGATGGATCGTGGGGAGCTTTCCTGGATCGGGGAGGCCTGAGCGTCAGCGCAGGCTTGTGCCCCGCTCCAACTCATGCGCGTCCTTCGGCACCGTGTCGATGCAAGCAGGACCACTCCCGTGACGGTGGGTTTGTTCTCCGGCCACGCCTGGCCGCGGTGGCGGCGGTGCGCCCAACCAGCCAAGCTGCGTCAGCCGCGAACGCAGAAGCTGCACCCGACACGGTGGAAAGACTGCGGAACATCAGGCCAGGTGAACCGGACTGGGCCTGCCAGGTTGTGTCGTGAAGCCCGCCTGTCGAGAATGGGCCATGGAAGCGACCTTCAAGACAGTTCGCCAAGTGTTTGAACCCCGGTCAGCGCGGGACTGGCTGGGCGTGGACCAAATGG
>CAXTUQ010000694.1:0-3074 GCA_964247405.1 uncultured Acetobacteraceae bacterium | reverse complement strand
GGCCTGCCGCTGGGGGTGCAGGTCGTGGCGGCGCCCTGGCGGGAGGACGTGTGCCTGCGCGTGGCGGCCCACCTCGGACGAGTGGGCGCGGCCCGCGCCGCCGGGGAGGGCCTGGCGTGGACGTGAACCTGCCGGACGTGCTGGCGGAGGTGGAGGCCGCCTTCGCCCGCTACGAGCGCGCCCTCGTGACCAACGACCTCCCCGTGCTCGACGAGCTGTTCTGGGCCGACGGGCGCACCGTGCGCTACGGCGTGGGAGAGGTGCTGCATGGCATCGAGGCGATCCGCGCCTTCCGCGGCGCCCGCCCGGCGCAGGAATTGGCGCGCGTGCTGGAGCGCACGGTGATCACCACCTTCGGCCGCGACTTCGCCACCGCGAGTACCTTGTTCACGCGGGAGGGCGCGCCGGGCCTCGGACGGCAGCAGCAGAGCTGGGCGCGGATGCCGCCGGGCTGGCGCATCGTCGCCGCGCACGTCAGCGTTATCCCGGCGCCGTAGCCCGGCGCCGTACTCCCGTCTCCATCGGTTCAGGCTGGGGTTCCCTGCGTACGGCGCCGTGCCGTCCCCTTGCGTTCCCATGCCACCCTGCGGCATGGCTCGCCTGCCGCAGGCGGCGGCACCGCAACACGGGTCATGGGGAGGCAAGGCATTAGCACCAAAGGATTGAAGGATCAGGTCCAATCCAGCGAGCCTGCGCCGGGGATCGTCGCCCTGGGCCGCCGCGCGCTGCACGGGCTGATCTGGATGCTGGCGCAGAACCTGGTCGCCCGCGCCTGCAGCGTGTTCAGCCAATTGGTCCTGGCGGCGTTGCTGCAGCCGGCGGACTTCGGCGTCATCGGCCTGACCTACACCGTGACGAGCATCGCCGCGGCATTGACCAACGTCGGCCTCGACGACGTGGTCCTGCAACGCGAGCGTGCCCTCCGCCTTTGGCTTGGGCCGGCCTTCTGGATCAGCCTGAGCCTCGGGTTGGCGGCGGGCCTGCTGGTCGTGGTCCTCTCGCCTGTGGCCGCGTCGATCTACAAGGCGCCCGACATGGTCGGCTTGCTGGCCATCCTCGCATTGGCGATGCCGATCGGGGCCTTGGGGACCGTGCCGGCGATGGTGCTGCGCGCGCGCATGCAGTTCGGGGCGCTTGCGATCTACGGCACGCTTGAAACGGTTGGGCAGGTGCTGATGACGGTCGTGCTCGCCTGGCAGGGCTTCGGCGCCTACAGCTTCGTGCTGCCCGGGCCGGTCGTGTCCGGGGTGCGCGCCGTCGTGATGTGGCGGCTCGCTGCCGCCAAGCCGGACCTCCGCCCCCAGCGGACGCGGTGGAAGTACGTGATCGGGAACACCACGGTCAACTTCGCCAACAGGGTGCTGATCGCCCTCATCAACCAGGGCGACTACATCGTGCTGGGCTTGATCGGCAGCCAGGCGTCTGTCGGCGCGTACTACTTCGGATTCCGGTTGGCGGCCCAGCCCTTGTTCACCCTGGCCGGCAACTTCACCAATGTCCTGTATCCCGCCTTGGCGCAGATGAGGTTCGACCCGGAGCGGCAGAACCGCGCCGTGCTCAACGCCGCCACGTTGCTTGCGTTCTGCGTGATGCCGGTGGCCTTGATCCAGTCGGCGGTGGCCGGGCCATTGATCAGCCGGTTCTTCGATCAGCGATGGGCCGCCTCCATCCCCATCATCCAGCTTCTCAGCATCGGGCTGGCCTTTGACGCGATCTCCTGGGTTGCGGGCACGCTGCTGGGCGTCCGGGGCGAGTTCAGGGCAGGGTTGCTCTATACCGCCATACAACTGCCGATCTTCTTCGCGCTTGTGGCGACCGGCGCCGTCTTTGATCAGGCTGTCGGCGTGGCCTGGGCTGTTTGCGCCTACTACGCGATCACCCATCCGGTTTACGCGTTCCTTGTGTTCAGACGGATCGGGGTGACGGCCTGGCAAGTGGCGCTCATGCATCTGCAGCCGACGGCCTATGCCGCCGCGGCGGTCGGCGTGGGGCTGGCCGTCGCGGCGCTGCCGCTTCTCGCCGACGCCCCCCTGGCTCGTGCGGTTGTCATCGGCGCCGTCGGGCTGCCCTTGTATGCCGTGCTGGTGAGATGGCGGGCGCCGGAGGTGTGGGGCGCGCTGCGGAACCGCATGGGCGCCGCCGTCCGCCGCCGCGTCGCCGCTTGAGCCTCGGGCACCGCCAGCCCGGCCATCGTCCCGGACCGGAGCGGCCCCTCACGCACGTTTGTTTGGAGACGCCAGTGGCGGACCGCATCTCCCAAGCCATCGCCTGGTGCTCGACCCGCACGGGGCTGGCCGTCTCAACCGTGCTTGTCGCTGCCGTGGCGGCCTGGCTCGCCCTTCCCGCGCTGTTCATTCCCTACTCGGAGGGGTTCCAGCCGCAGGTCGTGCTCAACGCCCATGCCCTCGCGCTGGGCGACCCGGGCCTCGGCGACACGCTCTACCCGTTCAACGGGCGGTTCTTCCTCCTGACCCGGCTCGGGACGAGCCTCGCGGTGCTGGGATTGCAGCGCCTTGGCGACCTGTCCGGCCTGGCCGCCTTCCGGCTTCTCGGCATCGGGTCGCTCTTGGTGCTGGTGGGGGCGCTGCTCGCGCTGCTTTGGCGGGTTTACCGGGTCGGCCCCGCCCGCGCCCTGCTGTGCTGCGTGCTGTTCCCGCCGATCTTCGAGACCGCTTACCTGCCGAACGACAACATGCCGTCGGCCGCGTTGGCCTGCCTGGCCCTGCTGCTGTTCTGGACCCGGCCGACCCTCCCGAGAACGGCGGCGGCGGGGCTGCTGCTCGGGACGGCGGTGCTGGTGCGGCTCGACGCGGCGCTGATCGCCCCGGCCTTTGCCATCCTGCTGCTGACCGAGGTGGAAGGGTGGGGCGCGCGGGCGGTCCGGGCCTGCATCGCCGGCGTGCTCGTCTTGGCCGTTCCGGCGGTGGCGTATCGGCTGCTCGGCTTGTCGTTCCCCGACACGTTCGCGGCGGTAGGCCGGGCGACGCTGCTGTGGGACAGGCCGCATCCGCGCCTGCACAACGACGCCCTCCCCCTGCTTCACGGCCTCAGCATACCGGGAGGGCTGCTTTGGC
>CAXTUQ010000693.1:0-3075 GCA_964247405.1 uncultured Acetobacteraceae bacterium | reverse complement strand
CTGGTGGACCGCATCAGGCCGCTGGCGCGCGCAACGTCGCGGGCCGGGGTGATGGGCGGGCTGGGCGGCTTCGGCGCGCTGTTCGACCTGCGCGCCGCCGGGTTCCGCGACCCGGTGCTGGTCAGCAGCACGGACGGGGTCGGCACCAAGCTGAAGGTCGCCATCGACACCGGGCGGCATGACGGCGTGGGTATCGACCTCGTGGCCATGTGCGTCAACGACCTGGTGGTGCAGGGTGCGGAGCCGCTGTTCTTCCTGGACTACTTCGCGACCGGCGCCCTGTCGGTGGAGCACGCCGCCCGCGTGGTGGCCGGCATCGCCGAGGGCTGCAAGCTGGCCGGCTGCGCCCTGGTCGGCGGGGAAACGGCGGAGATGCCGGGCCTGTATGCCAGGGGCGACTACGACCTGGCCGGGTTCAGCGCGGGGGCGGCGGAGCGCGACGCCCTGCTGCCGGCGGGCGTCGCGGCGGGGGACGCCGTGCTGGGCCTGCCCTCCAGCGGGGTGCACAGCAACGGGTTCTCCCTGGTGCGCCGGATCGTCGAGATCAGCGGCCTTCCCTGGGACGAGCCGGCGCCGTGGGACGACACGGAGACGCTGGCGGAGGCGCTGATGCGGCCGACCCGGATCTACGTGAAGGCTTTGCTGGCGCTGCACCGCGCCGGGCTGCTGCGGGCGGCGGCGCATATCACCGGGGGCGGGCTGCCGGGCAACGTGCCGCGAATGCTGCCGGACGGGATGCGCGCCGTGCTGGACGCGGGCTGCTGGCCGCTGCCGCCGGTGTTCCGCTGGCTCGCGCAGGCCGGCAACGTGGCGCCGGACGAGATGCTGCGGGTGTTCAACTGCGGCGTCGGCATGGTGCTGGCGGTGCGCGACGCCGCCGAGGCGGTGGCACTTCTGGCCGAGCATGGCGAGACGGCGTTCCGGATCGGCGTGGTCGAGGCCAGTGACGGCCCGGCGGCTGCGCAGGTCCACACCGAAGCCGACTGGCTGGCGTGACCTTGGCCCGCGTCGCCGTGCTGATCAGCGGCCGGGGCAGCAACCTCGGCGCGCTGCTGGACGCGGCGGACGCGCCGGGCTACCCGGCCCGGGTCGCGCTGGTGCTGTCGAACCGACCGGATGCCGCCGGGCTGGATCTCGCGGCCCGGCGCGGCGTGGCGGCGCGCTGCATCGACCACCGCCCGTTCACCGGCGACCGCACCGCGCATGAATCAGCAATCCATGCCGCGCTGCTGGAGCACGGCATCGGCCTTGTGTGCCTCGCCGGCTACATGCGGCTGCTGACGCCGTTCCTGGTCGGCGCGTGGGCCGGGCGGATGCTGAACGTGCACCCGAGCCTGCTGCCGGCCTTTCCCGGCCTCGACACCCATGCCCGCGCCTTGGCGCAAGGGGTCAAGCTGCATGGCTGCACCGTGCATCTGGTGACGCAGGAGGTGGACGCCGGCCCCATCCTGGCCCAGGCGGCGGTCCCCGTGCTGCCCGGCGACACGGAAGAAAGCCTGGCCGCCCGGGTCTTGGCTCAGGAGCACCGCATCTACCCGGAGGCGCTCCGCCTCCACGCTTCTCGCCGTCCTGGCACCTTTGATCCCACCGCCAGCCTGGCCTCGCCCTTGCCGCCTTTGGCCGGCACGCCGTAGAAGGCCCGCATCCGTCGCAACACGAGGCCCACCATGGACGTTCCCGAGACCAACCAAAGCACCCCGATGAGCAAGATCGACGAAGCGTTCGTCGCCGACCGCCAGATCTTCTGGTCGCGCTTCACGAACTTCACCATGGGCGCGGTGGCAGTGGTCGCGGTGGTGGTGATCGGGCTTTACGTTTTCTTTGGCTGATGCGCCCGGCGCATCTACCTTCTTATTCCACCTTGGTCAGCGTCCAATGGTGCTCGCACTGGCGGCTCGCCACCGTGACCTCCAGGCGGCCGCGGGCGAGCTGGCCGTCCATCATGCCCTCCCCATCACTGGCCTGGATGCGGCCGTCGGGGCCGACCTGCGCGGTGAGCGGCACGCGCCCGCGCGGGGCGGCGCTGTAGGACAGCGACACGGTGCCGCGGTAAACGTCCAGCACGCGGGCGCCGCTGCGCTGGCAATACGGCCCGGCGGCGCGGATCAGGCGGGCGGTGCCCCGGTAATGCCCATCCATGCCGGCCACGGACACCGGGGCGGGCGGGCGCAGCACGATGGGCCTGTCAGGCGGCCCGCACGCGGCAAGGCTGGCCGCGAGCAGCAGCGGGCCGGCACGGCGCATGGGGTCAGCCGACGATGTCGGTGCCCGCGAAGAAGAAGCTGATTTCCTGCGCAGCCGCCTCGGCGCTGTCGGAGCCGTGCACGCTGTTGGCCTCGATGCTTTCGGCGAACAGCTTGCGGATGGTGCCCGCGTCGGCGTTGGCCGGGTTGGTGGCGCCCATCAGCTTGCGGTTCAGCGCGATGGCGTCCTCGCCTTCCAGCACCTGCACGACCACGGGGCCGCTCACCATGAAGCCGACGAGGTCCTTGAAGAAGCCGCGCTCGCGGTGCGCGGCGTAGAACGCTTCCGCCTGCGCCTGCGACAAATGCAGCCGGCGCTGGGCGACGATGCGCAGGCCCGCCTCCTCGAACACCGCGTTGATCTTGCCCGTCAGGTTGCGGCGGGTGGCGTCGGGCTTGAGGATGGACAGCGTGCGCTCGGTGGCCATGGCGGGTTCCTATCAACGATGCCGGGGCGTTTAGGCCAAGGGTCACGCTTGAGCAAGATGGGGCTGGGGCAAGATCGGGCCGGGCTTTCCCGGGGCGGCGGCGGCGGCTACATCCCCGGCATGAGCCGGCTGACCCTCGACCGCGTCACCCTCCGCATGGCCGGGCGCACCCTGCTGGACGGGGCGGAGCTGCGCGTCGATCCCGGGCGGCGCATCGGCCTCGTGGGCCGCAACGGCGCGGGCAAGAGCACGCTGCTCAAGGCCATCGCGGGCGAGCTGCCGGTGGATGGCGGGGAGATCACCTTGAGCAGCCGCGCCCGCATGGCCCAGGTGCGCCAGGAAGCGCCGAGCGGCCCGGCTTCCCTGCTCGACACCGTGCTGCTGGCCGACGCGGAGCGCCTGGC
>CAXTUQ010000692.1:0-3077 GCA_964247405.1 uncultured Acetobacteraceae bacterium | reverse complement strand
CCGCCGCCGGGCTGGACGGGCCGACCCTGGTGCTGATCGGCGCGGTTGTCGCCATGGCAGATGTCGCGGCGGTAGCGATTGAGGACGACCTTGCGGCCTGACCCGGCGGCCACGCCCGAGGAGCATCGCTTCGCCACCTACGTCCGCACCCTGGGCCGCGGTCCCGGGCGGTCGCGCGCCCTGACGCGAGACGAGGCGCGGGACGCCCTTTCCACCGTGCTGGGCGGCGAGGCCGACCCGCACCAGGTCGGCGCGTTCCTGATGCTGCTGCGCTACCGGGGCGAGGACCCGGCGGAGATGGCTGGGCTGGTCGATGCCGCCCGGGCGCACATAGGGGCGGGCCGGCCGGCGGGCGCGGTCCCGGTGGATCTGGACTGGCCGTCGTACGGCGCCGGGCGGACGCGGGACGCGCCCTGGTTCCTGCTGGCCGCCTTGGCGCTGGCCCGCGCCGGGCACCGGGTGCTGATGCACGGGAGCAACGAGTTCTCCCGCGGCACGACGGTTCCGGAAGGCTTGCAGGCGCTCGGCCTGCGTCCAGCCCGGGACCGTATGGAGGCCGCGGCGCAGCTTGGCGAGATGCGGTTCGCCTATCTGCCGCTGGAGGCGTTCAGCCCGGAACTCAAGGCGTTGCTGGATTTGCGGCGTTTGCTTGGCCTGCGCTCCCCGCTCAACACGGCGGCGCGTCTGCTCAACCCGTTCGACGCCCGGGTCGGCGTGGACGGGGTGTTCCACCCTGCTTACATCGCGCTGCACCTTGCAACCGCGGACTTGCTGGGCCGCCGCCGCCTCGTGGTCGTCAAGGGCGGCGGCGGGGAGGCCGAGCGCAACCCGGCCAAGGCCGTAGCCGCGCATTGGTTTGACCGTGCGCAGGGGCAGGGCGAGGCCATCCTGCCATCGTTGCCCGATCCCGGCGGCGATGCCGATTTTGCCAAGGTCTGGCGCGGCGCGGACGGTCCGGGCGCCGCCATCGCCGTGGCCACGGTGGCGTTGGGGCTGATCGCCCTGGGTGCGGCGCCCGAACAGGCCGACGAACAGGCGCGTGAAGTTTGGCGCAACCGCCACGGCTGACTGGCTTTGTCCCGGCATCAGAGGCATGCTTGGCAGCGGAGGCGGCACGCATGGCTGAGCAGGACAGGATGGAAACGGCACTGCTAGCGGCGGTCGCCAACAGCACGGAACCCATGGTGCTCAGCGACGCGCGGCTGCCCGACCTGCCGATGGTCGCCGTGAACGCGGCGTTCGAGGCCCTGTCGGGCTATCCCCGCATCGAGCTGGTCGGCCGCAACTGCCGCTTCCTGCAAGGGGCCGCGACCGACCCGGCCACCCGCGCCCGCATCGGCCGCTGCCTCCGGGCGGGCGAGGGCTGCATCGAGTGGATCGTGAACCACCGCAAGAACGGCACCGCGTTCTGGAACCTGCTGTTCATCTCGCCCGTGTTCGGGGCTGACGGCGGCCTGCGTTACTTCCTCGGCAACCAGCTCGATATCACCGGCGGCCTGCCGGCCTGGCTGGGCGAGGTCACGTTCGGCCGGGCGCACATGTCGCCGGCGGTTCAGGCGGAGTTCAACGCCTTGCTGCAAGACATCCTGGGCAGCACCGACCACATGCTCACGGATGCCGGCTCGGCCCTGCAACGCATCATCGGCTCTGCGCGCCGCTTGGCGGAGTTGACCACCGAGCTTGAGCCGGGGGCGAGGCCGCTGCCGCCGGGTTCGCCGCCGCTGCCGCCTAGCGTCGCCGTTCCAGCACGAAATGGACGGGCCGGTCCGGCTGCGTCGTGACGAAGCCGCGCGGCATCACCGCCCCGCGCCCGGCAAAGCTGATCCGGAAGCGCCGCAGCAGCCGCGCCAGCACCAGCACCGCCTCTGTCAGCGCGAACTGCGCGCCGACGCAGATGCGCGGGCCGGCCCCGAACGGCATGTAGCTGTAGCGGTCCGGCGGCACGGCGCCCGCCATGAAGCGGTCGGCGTCGAAGCGGTCGGGATCGTCCCACAGCTTGCGGTGCCGGTGCAGCACCCAAGGCGAAACGCTGACCACCGTGCCCGCCGCGACCCGGCGCCCGGCGATCACGTCCGGCCTCAGCGCCTCCCGCACGATCAGGAACGCCGGCGGGTACAGCCGCAGCGCCTCGTCCACATGGGCGCGGACCGCGGGCAGCGCACGCAGCGCTTCGGCGGCGCCGTCCTCGGACAAATCGGCGGCGGCGGCCTCGGCGGCCAGGCGCTCCTGCTGGTCCGGCAGCCGGGCGGCGACGTAGCAGGCCCAGAACAGCGTGACAGCCGTCGTCTCGTGCCCAGCCAGAATCATCGTCGCGACCTCGTCCCGCAACTGCGCGCGGCCGAAGCCGGCGCCGGTCGCCGGGTCGCGGGCGGCGGAGAGCATGTCCAGCAGGTCGCGCGGCCCGCCCTCCGCTGGCGCCTGCTCGGCGCGGGCATCGATCAGCCGGTCGATGAAGCGCAGCCATTCCGCCCGGAACGCGCCGCGGCCGAGGTCGAGCGGGGAAGGGATGGAGCAGGTCGAGCGCGCCGGGCTGGGCGAAGCGCCGGGCGTATTCCATGATCAGCGCCCGCAGCTCGGCGCCGAACCCGGCCATCTCCAGCGAGAACATCGACTGCCCGGCGATGTGCAGCGCCAAATGCTGGAGATGCGGCATCAGCACGACCGGCTGGCCGGTCAAGCGGTCCAGCTCGGCCTCGGCGTGGCGGGCGGCCACCACGACATGGCGGGACAGCACGGGCATGGTGCGTGGCGACATGGCGGGGGCGATGGTGCGGCGCTGGTGCCGCCAGGCCGCGCCCTCCGCCAGGAACAGGCTGCGGCCCAGCAGCGGCTGCAAGACGCGCCGGGCGCCGATGTTGCGGCCGTAGTTCTCGTGGTTCGCGACCAGCACGTGCCGGATGGCATCGGGCGAGTTCAACATCAATTGCTCGCGGCCCAAAAAGCGCCCGCCGAGCACGTCCTGCTCGTAGGCCGGGCGGCCCCACAGTTCCAGCGGGTTGCGCCGCAGCACGAGAAACGCCTCGATCTGCGAGCGTTCCCGCGTCGCCATGGGCGGGCGGGGCAGGATGGCGGTGGTC
>CAXTUQ010000691.1:0-3088 GCA_964247405.1 uncultured Acetobacteraceae bacterium | reverse complement strand
GGGCCTCGCCGCCGGGCCGGAGGTCGCGGTGATGGCCGACGATGGCGCGATCCTGCCGCAGGGCAGCGTGGGCGAGGTGGTGATCCGCGGCCCCAACGTGACGCCGGGCTATGCCAGCAACCCCGACGCCAACGCCCGCGCCTTCACCGACGGCTGGTTCCGCACCGGCGACCAGGGGCGGATCGACGAGGAGGGCTACTTGTTCCTCACCGGCCGCCTCAAGGAGCAGATCAACCGCGGCGGCGAGAAGATCAGCCCGCTGGAGGTCGATGTCGTGCTGCTGGACCACCCGAGCGTCGCCCAGGTCGTCACTTTCGGCGTGCCGCACGCGAAGCTGGGGGAGGAGGTCGGCGCCGTCGTGGTGCTGCACCCCGGCCAGGCTGCGACCGAGCAGGAGATCCGCGACTTCTGCGCCGCCCGCCTCGCCGCCTACAAGGTGCCGCGCCATGTCCTGCTGCGCGACGACATCCCCAAGGGCGCCACCGGCAAGGTGCAGCGGATCGGCCTGGCGGCAAAGCTGGGGTTGGGCGCCTGACGGTGCCGAGCATCTGCGTGTTCGGCGCCGGGGCGATCGGCGGCTTTCTGGCGGCGCGGTTGGAAACGTCGGGCACGCCGGTGTCCGTCGTGGCGCGCGGGCCGCATCTGGCGGCGATGCAGGCGGACGGCCTGGTGCTGGACAGCGGCGGGGAGCGCACCGTCACACGGCCCCGCGCCGTAGCCGACCCGGCCGCCATCGGGCCGCAGGACTACGTGTTCCTGACCTTGAAGGCGCACTCGCTGGAGCCGGCGCTGCCGCAGTTGCGCTTGCTGATCGGCCCCGAGACCACGGTCGTCGCCGCGGTGAACGGCATCCCGTGGTGGTACTGCCATGGCCTGCCGGAGCCGTTCGGCGGTCGGCGCGTCCAATCGGTGGACCCAAACGGCGCGTTGTGGGAGGCACTGCCGCCATCGCAGACTCTGGGCTGCATCATCTACCCCGCCGCGGAGATCGCCGCGCCCGGCGTCATCTTCCACACCTATGGCGACCGTTTCAGCCTGGGCGAACCCGACGGCAGCCGGAGCGTGCGGGCCGAGACGCTGTCCCGCCTGATGATCGACGCCGGGCTGAAGGCGCCGGTGCGCCCGCGGCTGCGCGACGAGCTGTGGGTGAAGCTGTGGGGCAACATGGCGTTCAACCCGATCAGCGCGCTGACCACTGCGACGCTTGACGTCATCACCGGCGAACCCGGCCTCCGCGGCGTGGCCCGCGCCATGATGCTGGAAGGCCAGGCGGTGGGGGAGGCGCTCGGCGTGCGTTTCGCCATTGACGTGGGTAAGCGCATCGCGGGCGGAGCCGAAGTCGGCCGGCACAAAACCAGCATGCTGCAGGACCTGGAACTCGGCCGCCCGCTGGAGATCGAGGCGATCCTGGGCGCCGTGGTCGAGATGGCCGGCTGGGTCGGCGTGCCCATGCCGATCAGCACGGCGGTGCTGGAGCTGACGCGGACCCGCGCGGCGATGCGCGAGCCGGGTCACTGAAGGCCGTTTAGGCCCGGTGCCCGCGAGGCTGTGCGTTTTGGCCATTCAGCGCGGGGTCCGTGGCTTCGTCGGCGGCGGCTTGCCGGCTGATGTGGCCGGCTCGGGCTTCTGCAAGGGTGGAAGTTGGAGCTTGGCTCTGGAAAGCAGCTTTCGACGGCCTCGATGGGCAATCCCCGCTGTTCAAGCGTGACAACCATTCTGCCGGTCACGTTCTGCCGGTCACGTCGGGGTAGAAGACCTCTGCGACGCAGGCTCCACTTGCGTCGAGCCTCTCCATGACCATGCCATCACGCCCACTGTCGCGGCCCATCGGGGCCTGGCGCCCACTGCCGCCCTGCGTCATCTCCACAGCCCCTCGAACCGCCGTCCTGCCGTGCGGGTGCAGTGGGCGGTGTGCCTGGGGCCGCGGCGGCCGGGCAGTCCTGGCTGAGGCGGAGGTCATGGCCCTTGTTGGCCAGCTCATCGCCGGCGGCCGGCTGCTCGACGGACAGGCCGCCCTTGAGGCGACGCACCCACAGCCGGGCACGGTCGAGGTCCAGCTCGTCGCGGCGCAGGGCGACACCCTCGCTGACCCGCAGGCCGTGGCGAAACGCCATGAGCAGCAGCAGGGGGGTCGCGCATGCCGTGCCGCCCGCCTTTGGCGGCGTCCAGCAGGCGCGCGACCTCGCCTTCAGTCAGGAAGTCCTTGGCGCGTTCGTGCCCGTCAGCGACGCCATGCGGGGCAGCGTCCAGGCCGAACGTCCTGTACGGGCTGACATGTCCCCAGATCAGCGGCGTGAGGCCGCGCATGTCGGCTGACGTCATGCGCGCCATCCCGTCGGGTTCGGCCAGCACGCGCTGCGGCATCAGCGTGTTCACGTCTGCCAGGCACGATTGCGGCAGGTGCAGCGCGTGGACGGACGCCTCCTGGTCGTCCAGCCGGTTGCTGGCCACCTCGCCGCCCTTGCCGAAGAAGATGAGCCCGTTGGCCGAGTTCCAGGTCTCGACCACATTCAGTTTTTCGTGGATTTCGCGGCGCGGCGCCTCGTCGCCCAGGGAGCGGCACAGGAAGACCGTCTTGACCGCCTTGCCCAGCTCCGCCAAAACTTTGTAGGTGGGGTGCTGGACGTTGCTGCGGGTGAAACGGCGCAGGATCGCCTCCGGGTCGGCGGTGTGCCCGGCCATGGTGTTCGTGCAGCGCACGAGCGCGTCGTGTTGCTGCTCGACCAGGGTCCAATCGACCGGCCGTGCCAGGATGCAGGCCAGGTTGGGATGAGCCGCGGCGCTTCCGGCTCCGGGCAAACATGCCAGCCGCCCTAGCGGGCTATGGGATGCGCGCGGGGCCAGGCGCGGAGCGCCCGTCCGGGTGGGGTCGCCGAAATCTGGCGAACCCGCGCAAATCCCTTCGGGATTTCGCAGCGGTTCGACACGCGCCGCGTTTGCGGCTGAGGCCGCGCGCCGAAAACGACTCTGATGCCGGTCGCCCCAAAGGGCAATTGGCATCATACCAATTGCCTTATTTGCTGACTTGATTGCTGGCGTGGATGATCCAAGGACAGCTGGTCAGGGTGGTGAGGCGTCCGGCCTCGTC
>CAXTUQ010000690.1:0-3117 GCA_964247405.1 uncultured Acetobacteraceae bacterium | reverse complement strand
CGCCATCCTGCTATGCGGCCTTGGCTATGCCGAGGGGGCGACGCTTTCGCGGCGCCTGGGCGGCTGGCAAGTCATCTCATGGGCCTTGCTCCTGTCGCTGCCTTTGATGGCGGCGGTTGCGCTGGTCACCATGCCCGGCGCCTGGGACGGCATCGGCGGCCCGGCCTGGCTTGGGCTGGCCTATGTCTCGGTGTTCAGCATGTTGGTCGGCTTCATCTTCTGGTATCGCGGCCTCGCGCTGGGCGGCATCGCGGGCGTGGGACAGTTGCAACTGCTGCAACCGTTCTTTGGCCTCGCGTTGGCGGGCGTGCTGCTGCACGAGCCGGTCGCCTGGACGATGGTTGCGGCAACGGGCCTCGTCGTCCTTTGCGTCGCCGGTGCCAAGCGGTTCGCTTGAGGGGGGTGCCTGGCCTTGCCGTGCATGAACCGGAGGTCCATGCCAGGCTGTCCGGCAAACCAACACTGCCGGACACGTTGCGATGATGGTCCGCTCGCGACCTTTTAGCGGTCCTTCGTTCCTTGTGTCATGATCGTTTCAACCTCATCGGAACGACGCTCATGCAAGATCAACCCGCACTTCCCAGCAGCCCGGAAGAGCGATCCTCTCTCTCGGATGCCATCAGCGTCGGGCTACACCGGGCGACCTCAGCAGACGCCGCAGGGGTCCGCGACCTCGTGCGGGCAGCTTACTCCAAGTGGGTGCCTCTCCTCGGCAGGGAGCCGAAGCCGATGACCGCCGACTACGATGCGGCAGTCCGCAACCATGTGGTGGACGTGCTGCGGCTGGATGGAAAGATGGCGGCCCTGATCGAGATGAAGCCCGAGCCCGACCACCTGCTCGTCGTGAACGTCGCAGTGTCCCCCGATCACCAAGGCCAGGGATACGGTCGCGCCCTTCTGACGCACGCCGAGGAGTTCGCCCGCTCGCTCGGATTGAGGGAGCTGCGCCTCTACACCAGCGTCTATCTGACCGAGAACGTGAGGCTCTATGAGCGGGTGGGATACAAGGTGGATCGGGAGGAGGAGGCTTCTCTACACCTCGGCGTCTTCGTCCACATGAGCAAGCGTCTCTGATCGGCTATGATTGCTTTCCACCCGATGCAGCCCTTCCCTGAAAGGCTGTCTCCGCTGATAACCATCAGCATGAGCGAAGTGCGACGGAGGGCCGCTTGGAACCGCAGCCGCAGATCATCATACTGAACGGCATTGGCAGCGTCGGGAAAAGCTCCACGGCGAAGGCGCTTCAAGCGATCACCTCCAAGCCGTTCCTGCACGTCGCCATGGACGCCTTCTTGGACATGCTGCCTGAAAAGATGCTCGCCCATCCGGATGGCCTCATGTTCGATGCGTCGCAGGACGGCGGCAAGCCGATCATTGCCATAAGGTCCGGCCCGGTCCTTGAATGTGCCATGCGTGGTATGCGACACGCCGTCGCCGCCATGGCCGAGCAGGGAAACAACCTCATCGTCGATCAGGTTATGATCGGGGCTGGAGCTACGCAGGAGTATCGCGCCCTTTTGCGATCCTTCGACCTCCGTCTGGTTGGCCTCTTCGCCCCGCTCGATGTGCTTGAAGCGAGGGAGCGAGCGCGTGGCGACCGGGAAATCGGCCTGGCACGCTGGCAGTATGGCCGCGTCCACCGTGACATCGCCTATGATTTGGAGGTGGACACGGCGGCAGCAGCGCCTGCGGAGTGCGCCCGGCTGATCCGGGACGCTTTCGGGCTTTAGTCGCTCGTCCGTCAAACGAACCTTGACGGACAGGAACCCCTAACCGGCCCTAATGGGCTTGCGACCACTACCACACGTAGCCCGAAGCTATCCCTTGCTGCATGCCGCCTTCCGCATCAGGCCAGACAAACAAAGCCGTTTCTGTGGGTAAAACGTCACGCGCCGCCGATGGCGCGCAGAAACGCATCAAATGCTATGTTCCGGCCGCAGAGGACGACGGCGACCTTGCACCCCCGGTAGGAGTTTGCCTGCTTCGCCAAGCCGGCCAGGGCGACCCCGGCCGCACCCTCCACGATCCAGCGCTCCGTTTCGGCGATCATGCGCATGGCCTCGGCGATCTCCGCCTCAGCGACCGTGACCGTTTCGTTGATCACGGCCTGGCAGATTGGGAAGGTGACAGAGCCGGGCTCGATAGCGCCGGCTGTTCCGTCGGACAGGGTGGGTGCCTCGTCCACATCGACGATCTCGCCCGCTTCGATGGCCTTCAGCATGCAGGGCGAGTTCTCTGCCCAAACTCCCACAATGCGCGCCCGGGACCGCAAGCCCTTCAGCGCCGTGCCGACGCCGCCGATCAGGCCGCCGCCTCCGACCGCCACGAACACCGCGTCGAGGTCCGGCATCTGCTCGTGCAGCTCGACGCCCAGCGTGCCCTGCCCGGCCATCACGTCGAGGTCGTTGTATGGCGGAACGTAGGGCCTGCCCTGGTCCAACGACCGCCGGCGTGCCGCAAGCTCGGCCTCGATCGGCGGGCCGTCCACCACGACCAGCTCTGCCCCCAGCGCCTTGATGGCCTCCATCTTGGAAACCGCCGTCGAGGCCGCGACATAGACCAACACGGGAATGCCTATCCTTGCTCCGGCCCGGGCGACCGCCTGGCCGTGGTTCCCGGTGGACGCGGTCACCACGCCTGCGCGCGATGCGTCCCTTCCCAAGGCGTGCAGCTTGTTGGTGGCGCCACGCAGCTTGAACGAGCCTGTCGGCTGCAAGTGCTCGGCTTTCAGCAGCACGTCGCAACCGAATTTGGCGGACAGCCCGGCGCTTCGGTCGAGCGGCGTCACCGGGACCTCTGGCCGGATGTCTGTGTGCGCTGCGGTGATCCTGCCGAAGAGATCCATTCCCTACCCATCCTCCAAGCACGACTGGCCTGGCAAGTCGCCATCCGCGGGCGGCAGCGGCCTGCCGCAACTTCGCTGCGGGATGCTGGTGTCCCAAACCCTGCTCCGCGCCGGCGCGCGTGGCCGGAACCTCGGTGTAGCGTCCGGTGGCGGGCACGCGGCTGCCACCGGCTGAGTGCCCATCCCGACGTTCAAAGTCCATACACCCGGTTGAGCGCGGTTTCTCCCTGCTTCACCTGGTTAGGATGAAGTCCCGCATGGCGCCGAAAAAC
>CAXTUQ010000689.1:0-3121 GCA_964247405.1 uncultured Acetobacteraceae bacterium | reverse complement strand
TGCCCGCTCCGCGCCATGGCGACGGCGACGGTGCGGCCCGACGGCAACCCGGCGGCGCGGCTGGTCCTGGTGGCGGAAGCGCCGGGAGCCGACGACGACCGGGCCGGCACCGCCTTCGCCGGGCCGTCCGGGCAGGCGCTCGACCGGGTGCTGCGGAGCATCGGCCTCGACCGGAGCGCCATGCTGCTCACCCACCTGGTCCCCTGGCGCCCGCCCGGTGGACGCGCGCCGACCGAGGCCGAGATCCAGTCCTGCCTGCCTTTCCTGCTCCGTCTGCTGCACCTGGTCCGGCCGGACCGCCTCCTGCTGCTGGGGGCCGCACCGAGCCGGGTGCTGTGCGGCGCCAACGACAGCATCCGCCGGCTGCGCGGGCGCTGGCTCCAGGCGGCGCTGCCCGGGG
Organism: uncultured Acetobacteraceae bacterium; assembly: GCA_964247405.1. GTDB lineage: Bacteria > Pseudomonadota > Alphaproteobacteria > Acetobacterales > Acetobacteraceae > CAHJXG01. The sequence continues at coordinate 2,721 of CAXTUQ010000689.1, read as the reverse complement.
CCGATGCTCCCATCCCCGCCTTGCCGATGCTGCCCTGGGACCAATGGCTCCGCACCCCTGCGGCCAAGCGGGATTGCTGGGCCGACCTGCTGGCGCTCCGGCAAAGCCTGGACCCACCACTTCAAGACAATTCCTGAAAGGAGCGGCACCATGCCGATCGACGAGAGCCGCCAATTCATCCCCGTCAGCATCGCCGTGCTCACGGTGTCCGACACGCGGACCGCGGCCGACGACCGCTCCGGCGACACGCTGGCGGCGCGGATCGAGGGCGCCGGGCACCAGGTCGCCGCCCGCGCCATCGAGCGGGACGACGCGGACGGGATCGAGGCCCGGCTGCGCGGCTGGATCGCCGATCCCACCATCGACGCGGTGATCACCACCGGCGGCACCGGCATCACCGGGCGCGACGTGACACCCGAGGCGTTCGACCGCGTGCTGGAAAAGCGCATCGAGGGCTTCGGCGAGCTGTTCCGCATGTTGAGCTACGGGAAGATCGGCACCTCCACGATGCAGTCCCGCGCCCTCGCCGGGGTGGCCGGGGGCACCTACCTGTTCGCCCTGCCCGGCAGCACCGGGGCGGTGAAGGACGCCTGGGACGACATCCTGCTCTGGCAACTCGACAGCCGGCACCGGCCCTGCAACCTGGTCGAGCTGATGCCGCGCTTGCAGGAGCACCTTCGCGCGGCGGGGTGACGCCCCGTTCTCATTGCGTTCTTGACTTTGCCGAGTCGGTCCAGGCAATCTGCACAGGGAACGTAGAGGGAACGCAAACATGCCGGACGGCGCCTTCCCACAGGCAGAGCTGTTGCACGGCGCCTTGGATCTGGAGGCGCTCGCGGCGTTGGACCAGGCCGGCGTGCCGGAGGCTGAGCCGTCCGGGTCGGCGCCATCCCTGGCCCGTCGCGGCCGGGGCGCCACGACCAACCCGGCGGTGCGCTACGACCGGCAGCAGGCGGAGCCGTTCGAGGACGGATGGACGCCGCTCGACGCCCTCCCGGAGCTGCCGCCGCTGCCAACCACGCTGACCCGCGACGCCAGCAGGACGGCGATCAGTTGGAACGGCAGCCCAGACATCGGGTTCGACCGGGCGGTGAACCCGTATCGCGGGTGCGAGCATGGCTGCGTGTATTGCTACGCCCGGCCTAGCCACGCCTACCTCGGCTTCTCGCCCGGCCTGGAGTTCGAAACGCAGATCGTGTTCAAGCCCGACGTGGCGGCCTTGCTGGAGCGGGAGCTGCGCCGGCCCGGCTACGTCGCGCGGCCGATGGCGCTGGGGTCGAACACCGACCCGTACCAGCCGGTGGACCGCACCCTGCGGCTGACCCGCGCCGTGCTGGAGGTGCTGGACCGGTTCAACCATCCCCTGAGCATCGTCACCAAGTCGGCCGGCGTGCTGCGCGACCTCGATATCCTGCAGCGCATGGCCGCCCGCGGGCTGGTGCGGGTTTGGCTGTCCGTCACGACGCTGGACCCGGCCTTGGCGCGTCGCATGGAGCCGCGGGCCGCCGCCCCGTCGCGGCGCTTGCAGACCATCACCGCCTTGCAGGAGGCCGGTGTTCCCGCCGGGGTGCTGGCCGCGCCGATGATCCCCGGGCTGAACGACATGGAGCTGGAACGGATTCTGGCCGCCGCCCGGCGGCACGGTGCGGCCCATGCCGGCACCGTGCTGCTGCGCCTGCCGTCCGAGCTGCGGGACGTGTTCACGGCCTGGCTGGAGGAGCATGTGCCGGACCGGGCGCGGCGCGTCCTGGCGCTGATCCGGGAAACACGCGGGGGCGCGCTGAACGACAGCCGCTTCCACCACCGCTTCAGCGGCGGCGGACCCTACGCCGACCTGCTGGCCCAGCGTTTCGCCCGCGCCCGGCGGCAACTCGGCTTTCTCGGCCGGGACGCGCTGGACTGCTCGCAGTTCAGGTGCCCGCCGGCACCGGGGGACCAGCTTTCGCTGCTGTAGGCACGGCTGGCCTTGCCGCGCCGCCTGTCCTATCACCCCGGCTCCATCCCCACGGAGCCAAGGCATGATCGTCCGCACAGCACTGACCACCCTGACCCTTGCCGCCCTCGTCACGGGAGCGCCGGGCGCCCGGGCGCAGGACGGGGCGGCCCAGGACAAGGCGGCGCCGAGCCTGGCGGTGCGGACGGTCGATACCATGAACAAGCTGTGGGGCCGCCATCCCGGCCTGCGCGCCAACCACGCCCGGGGCGTCGTGGCCGAGGGCAGCTTCACCCCTACCCCGGAGGCCGCCGGGCTGAGCACCGCCAGCATCTTTGCCGCCAAGTCGGTGCCGGTCACGGTGCGCTTCTCCGACGCGACCGGCCTGCCGGACCTGCCGGACGGCAAGGATGCGGCCAACCCGCACGGCATGGCGATCCGCTTCCGCCCCGAGGGCAGCACATACGTGGACGTGGTGCTGAACTCGCTGCCGTACTTCCCGGTCGCCACCGGCGAGGAGTTCCAGCAACTGCTGCAAGCGGCGTCGGAAAGCGGGCCGGACGCGCCGAAGCCAACCAAGGTCGAGCAGTTCATCGCCGCCCACCCCGCCGCCAAGGCCGGCAGCACGGTCGAGACCCCCACCAGCTTCGCGCGGGAGACCTACAACGGCATCGACGCCTTCATCTTCGTGGATAGCAAGGGCCATCGGCAGCCGTTCCGCTTCCAGTTCCAGCCGGTCCCGGGGCCTGAGCACCTGGACAAGGCGGACGCGGACAAGATGCCGCCCG
>CAXTUQ010000688.1:0-3123 GCA_964247405.1 uncultured Acetobacteraceae bacterium | reverse complement strand
CAGCAGAAGGTCGTGCTGGCGAAGTGGTTCCAGATGGCGCCGAAGCTGATCCTGCTCGACGAGCCCACGCAGGGCGTCGATATCGGCGCGCGCCAGACCGTTTTCCGCCACATCGCCGAGGCTGCCGCCTCCGGCGCCACGGTGCTCTGCGCCAGCTCGGATTACGAGCAGCTCGCCGCCATCGCGTCGCGCGTCTTGATCTTCGCCGGGGGGCGGGTCGTGGCGACGCTGGAAGGAACGGCGATCAGCAAGGACGCCATCGCCGAGCGCAGTCTCGGCGGCGCGGGTTGAAAGGGACCAGGCGATGGCACAGGACACTTCCCTCGAAGCCGCACCGGCCCGCCGCCCCGGCGCCGGGGCGCGCCTCCTCGTGCGCCGCGCCGAGCAGTTCGGCCTCGTGGCGGTCTGGCTGGCGCTGATCGCGCTGTTCGGCGCCCTCCGCCCCGACACGTTCCTGACCTGGCCGAACCTTTCCACCATCCTGGGCTCGCAGGCCGTGCTGGTCGTGGTGACGCTGGGGCTGATCATCCCGCTGACCGCCAACGATTTCGACCTGTCGATCGCCTTCGTCATGACGCTGAGCTCCATGGCGGTGGCGGTGCTCAACGTGAACTACGGCGTGGGCATCGGCTGGGCCATCCTGGCGGCGCTCGGGATCGGGCTTGCGGTAGGCGTGGTCAACGGGCTGCTGATCACGGTCTTCCGCATCCATTCGCTCATCGTGACGCTCGGCACCGGCACCTTCCTGCACGGCTTCACCCTGTGGATGAGCGACTCCATGACGATCAGCGGCATCTCGCCGAGCCTGATGAATGCCGTGATCGTTGACCGCCTCTTCGGCATCCCGCTGGAGTTCTATTACGCGGTCGGCCTCGCCGCGCTGATCTGGTACCTGCTCGACTACACGGCGCTCGGGCGGCGCATCCTGTTCGTTGGCCGGGGGCGGGAAGTGGCGCGCCTCAGCGGCATCGACACGGACCGCATCCGCCTTGCCTGCCTGGCGATGTCGGGGCTGCTCGGGGCGCTGGCGGGCGTGCTCTACGCCGGCACGCAAGGGGCGGCCGACCCGGTGTCGGGCACCTCCTACCAGTTGCCCGCCTTCGCGGCGGCCTTCCTCGGCTCGACCAGCATCGTGCCGGGCCGCTTCAACCCGTGGGGCGCCACCGTGGCGGTCTATTTCCTGGTGACGGGCATCACGGGCCTCGTTTTCCTGGGTTTCAGCTCCTTCATCCAGGAGATGTTCTACGGGGGCGCGCTGGTCGTTGCGGTCTGCCTGTCGCAGCTCGTGCGCGGCCGCGAGGAACAGCAGTTTTAAGTCTTTCACTGTGGAGACTTCGGCGTGATCCCACGTTCACTCGACCGCGACTTCGTCGGCTACGCCGGCCACCCGCCGGACCCGCGTTGGCCCGGCGGCGCCCGCCTCGCCCTCAACTTCGTCATGAACTACGAGGAGGGTTCGGAATACAGCATGATGGACCGGGACGGCACGAGCGACGCCGCCCTGACGGAGCTGAACACCGCCGCCGTGCCGCGCGGCGAGCGCGACCTCGCCGCCGAGAGCATGTTCGAATATGGCAGCCGGGTCGGCTTCTGGCGGCTGATGCGGCTTTTTGCCGAGCGCGGCCTGCCGATGACGGTCTTCGCCTGCGCGCTGGCGCTCGAACGCAACGCGTCCGCGGCGGCGGCCATCCGGGAGACCGGGCACGACATCTGCTGCCACGGCTGGCGCTGGGTGGAGCATTTCAAGCTCGAAGAGGCGACCGAGCGCGAGCACATCCGGCGCGCCGTCGAGAGCCTACGTCGCACGGTGGGCGTGCGGCCGCTCGGCTGGTACTGCCGCTACGGACCCTCGGTCAACACGCGCCGGCTGCTGATGGAGGAAGGCGGCTTCGTCTATGACAGCGACAGCTACGCCGACGAACTGCCCTACTACGTCATGGCCGAGGGGCGGCCCCAGTTGGTGCTGCCCTACACGCTGACCAACAACGACCTGAAATGGGGCACCGGCAACCTCGGCACGGGCGAGGACTTCTTCATGGCCCTCAAGGAGGGGTTCGACATGCTCTACGAGGAGGGCCGCACGGCGCCGAAGATGATGTCGGTCGGCCTGCACATGCGGCTCGTCGGCCATCCAGGCCGGGCCTCGGGCTTGGCGCGCTTCCTCGACTACGTGAAGGCGAAGCCCGACGTCTGGCTCTGCCGGCGCCTGGAGATCGCCGAGCACTGGCGCGCCGTCCATCCCTGCCCTGAGACCGCCGCGTGACCCCCGCCGCCGCGTCAGGCGTGACAGCGCCGCGTTATCGCGCCACCATCCTTCCGCTTAACGCTGCCGAGCCGAGCAGTGCAGCAGAGGAGCGCGTGCATGGCCGACAATCCCCCGCGTCCCGCCGATCAGCAGTTGATCGACGCCACGCCCTATGGCAGCGGGCCGGACGCGTCGGTCAGCGACACCACCGAGCAGGCCGCCGTCACGCACCACGTCGCTGGGGTCGGCGGCAAGACCATCCCCTACACGGCGCAGGCGGGGCACCTCGTCACCGTCGAACCCGCGACGGCCCTGCCGAATGCGAAGTTCTTCTACGTGTCGTTCACGGCGGACGGCCCCGAACCCGCCGCACGTCCCGTCACGTTCTTCTACAACGGCGGTCCCGGGTCCTCGGCCGTGTTCCTGCTGCTCGGCTCGTTCGCGCCGCGGCGGATCAGGACCAGCCTGCCCGACTTCACGCCCCCGCCGCCCTACACGATCGAGGACAACCCGGACAGCCTGCTGGACCGCAGCGACCTCGTCTTCATCAACCCGGTCGGAACCGGCTACTCGGCCGCGGTCGCCCCGCACACCAACCGCGAGTTCTGGGGCGTGGACGAGGACGCCCGCTCCATCAAGGATTTCATCAAGCGCTACCTGACGGCCTACGATCGTTGGAACTCGCCGAAGTTCCTGTTCGGCGAGTCCTACGGCACGGCGCGCAGTTGCGTGCTCGCTTGGCTGCTGCACGAGGATGGCGTTGATCTCAATGGGATCACGCTGCAATCGTCTATCCTGGACTACGCGCAGACTGGCAACGCCGTCGGCCTTCTGCCGACGCTTGCAGCCGACGCCTGGTATCACAAGAAGGCCACCCT
>CAXTUQ010000687.1:0-3125 GCA_964247405.1 uncultured Acetobacteraceae bacterium | reverse complement strand
CGTCGGTGATGACCGCGATGTCGGCGCCGGCAGCATTCAGCCCTGCGACCCGTTCGAGCTTTTGCGGCGTGATCCCGACCGCGTAGATCATGTCCCGCAGCCCGGCGCGGGCGAAACACTCGGCCTCGGCCAGGGTCGAGACCGTGATGCCCTTGGCACCCGCATCCAGCGTCATGCGGGCGGCCTCGATGCACTTCGCGGTCTTCATGTGCGGCCGTAGCGCGATGCCGTGCCCGGCCACGTCGGCGGCCATAGCGCGGATGTTGCGCGCGAGGATGCCCCGGTCGAGCACAAGGCAGGGCGTGGCGAGGTCGCGGAGCCTCATGGCTAGGTCACCTCCGTATCGGGCGGCAGCACCGGCCGCGGCCGGCATCCAGCGACACCCCCTGCCTCGCCGCCCGCACGTCCACGGCCAAGTCCGGGTCTCGGAGCAGGCCGAACACGGCGCTGCCAACGTTGCTGGCTTGCAAGCGACATCCTTTCGCGATTGCTCTCGTTTCGCATGCACTTGCCATCCTACGCGCGTCAACCCACGGAATTCGAGCCCAACGGGGACGCTGCATATTGGTTCGGGTCGCGCAGCCGACCCGAACCACACTTAGGGCCTGAGCTGAAACAACCGGTATTAGGTAGCAAGCTCACCTCACGGGCGCGTGACAATCGTTCCTACCAGTTGCCCTTTGGGTCGTCTTGATCGCCGGGAAGGTATCGCGGCAACCGCCCGATCAGGCCGGGTTTCAGTTTCTCAAGCGCGGCTAACTCCTGTCCAGTCGCGCGGCGGTATGTCCGTTCGTCAACTTGCACAAAGATGTGCCCGCTCGGGTCGTCGGCCTAGCCGAACACTTCGCACTCGGTCACGAACACAAAGCCGATTGGCGCAGGGCTATCGTCGGCCATCACAGGTCCAGCTTTGGTTGCGTCGTTGACGTTTCGCGGACAGCGCGCTTGAAGGCCGCCCCGGTATCGACAAGGGGGATCGCCGGCTTCATGCCCGCCAACGCCTGCTCGACAGTGATGATCTGCAACCGCGGGTATTGCCGGTTGCCCAGCGTATAGAAGCCTGCCGAGGCCGCTTCCTTCTCCATCGGGCGGTAGGTGGTTCCAAGGTCAGGAACACGCCTATGGGCGATTTCTCCCGCTCTAAGACGCCTTTCAGGTCGCGCACCATGGGCACGCTCACGCCACCGCCTTTGACGCTCACGATGGCCCGCTCGGTTGTTTTGGCGTCGGAGCGGAAGTAGATCAACCCGTCGATCCCGCCGTCTGCGCCCTTCTTCTTGCCGCCGTAGGGTTGGGCGTCGATCAGGGAGACAGCCCACCACTGGAACTGGTACTTGTCGCGGGCTGCGAGGTCGCGTGCGCCGTCCAAGTCCTGCGGCGTGCCGTGAACCTCAAAGGCGATGCTAGGAAAAGCGTCTTTCAGCCGACGCTCTATCAGGCTGATGGCAAGGTGCGTCACGTCTATGCCGATCCAAGTGCGACCGAGCTTTTGCGCCGCGTGGATTGTCGTGCCGCAGCCGCAAAACGGATCGAGGATCACGCTATCAGCGTTGGACGATGCAGCAATGATCCGTTCCAAAAGACCGAGCGGTTTCTGAGTAGGATAACCGAGCCGTTCGCGGTCAGGCTTGTTCAGCGGGCTAATGTCCAGAATGATGTCTTGGATTGCACCGCCTTCTGTATCGCTAAGATAACGTTTTAGCTGCGGGACGCCATCAATGATCTTCGGCCAATGGATCAAGCCCGCTTGATCGAGTAGGTCGAGTTTATCTTGTGTGGAGAAAGTTGACACCTCTTGCTCAGGATACCGCCTCTGGATGAGGGCGGTAGGCACCGCCCAATGCCGACCAACACGGGTAGGATCGGTGCCGCGCCATGGCAACCCTGAGTCGCCTTTCCGTATCCCAGCGCCAGTCAAGGTCACGCGGCGATAGAGGCCAACGTTATCCGAGTATTTATACTCTTTCTCGACATAGGCAGGATCGTAGTCTTGAAGAATGCGATTCCAAACATGTACGCGACCTTTGGTGTAGAATAGGATCACATCGTGAATTGGACCCCATCGTTTCGCGCTGCCGTGGGCGCCTGTGCGTTTCCAGATGATCTCATTTTGGAAGAATGCTGCGCCAAATGTCGCGTCCATTACTAACTTGAGATAATGACTGGCCGTGGGGTCGCAGTGTAAATACAGGCTGCCGGTAGACTTCAGCACTCGACGCAATTCCAGCAAGCGTATGGCCATCATAACGACGTAGGCCATCATATCGCTTTCGCCCAGGAATGAGCGCATGGCGCGGATCAGGTCTGCTGTTTCGGTATTGCCGGATCGCATCACACCGTCGAAGGCGCTTTCAGCCTCCTGCCCCCAATGCCAAATATCCTCGAATGCTTCGATCTGTGCCCGCGATCCAGTGCCAGCGGAGGAATGGAACAGCACGTTGTAGCTGGCATTCGAGTTGAAGGGTGGATCGAGGTAGATCAGGTCCACGCTTTCACTAGCGATGCTGTCCCGCAGCACGTCGAGGTTGTCGCCGTAATAGAGGGCGTTTGCCATGCGGCTTCTCAGTCCAGCCGCAACGGGTTCGCACCGATGGCGTCCAAGCATTGCACGAAGAACACTGCCGAGAAGCCGCCCCGGCTGATCTTGTTGGCGATGTTACGTTCCGTCTCATGCACGCCGAAAGTTTCCAGCCGTTCGGCCAACTCCCGATAGCCCAGGTTTCGTCGCTTCAACTCGGCTTTGAGGATGCCCTTTACCCGCGCCTGCCAGTCGGTTTCGTCTGCCATGCCCAGCCCCCGGAATCGATGTGAGTATCATTGTATCCGATGTTTTCCTCATTGACAACGCGACATGCAACCATCATATTCGATGTATCGACATTGAATGTGGTGATGTTTCGTGGCCCAGCATTTCCTCCTCACCGCCGCCGCCCGCACGCTGAGCCTCAAGAGCATCTTCCGCATGAGCGACGACGAGGCGCACGATACCTTCACGGCCATCCGCTTCGCCGACAACGGCGGCGCGGCCTTCTGCCCGCGCTGCCAGTGCACGGCGGTCTACACCTACGCCGCCCGGCGCATCTGGAAGTGCAAGGCGTGCAACCACCAGTTCAGCGTTACGAGCG
>CAXTUQ010000686.1:0-3147 GCA_964247405.1 uncultured Acetobacteraceae bacterium | reverse complement strand
CCGGCCGCCAGCGCCTTGGGCCAGAGCGTGATCGACATCTTCGCCATCGAGCCGCGCGGGCAGCCGGACGCGCAGTTACCGCAGCCGTTGCAGGCAGCCCGGCCGTCATAGGTTTCGGAGATGATCCCCGCCGGCATCGGCCACCAATGCCAATCGAGCCGCTCGAAGCCCTGTGCGATGGCCCGGCCGCTGTTGCGCATCGGCAGCGGACCCAAGGGGTACGGCGCCCGCGGCGGCATCCCGGCGTCGCCGGTCAGGCCGCTCACGCCCACCAGCCGGTCGGCCTCGTCGTAGAACGGCGCCAGCTCCTCATAGGTGATCGGCCAATCCGGGGCGAGGCCATGCTCCCGGCCCTTGCGGAAGTCGGACGGGCGGAAGCGCGGCCACAGCGCCGCGAACACGTTGGTAGAGCCGCCGACGCCGTTCCACATCAGCGCATGGGACTGCCCGCCCTCGACCGGGTAGTCGTCCGGCCCGCGGCGGAGGCTCGGCTCCGGGTTCCAGCGGTTCTGGCGCTGGTACTGGAAGTCGTCGCTGTAGTGCGGGTGCTGCGCCGGCTCGATCCAGCCGCCCTGGTCGAGGCAGACGACGCGCAGCCCCGCCTGCGCCAGCACCAGGCTGTTGACCGCGCCGCTCGCCCCGGCGCCGATCACCAGGACATCCGCCGGATCGGGTTTTCTCATCGGGCTTCCTCCAATCCAAGCCGGCTCACATCGACGGGCTGCACCTGCTCCGTCGCGATCCAGCGCCCCCGCGCGTGGCGCGGCGCGTCCAAGCCAGCGTCGAACGGCTCGGCCGGGTAGCCCTCCGGCAGCGGCGCGTCGTTGTAGCGCAGGCCGAGCGCGCGGATCGCCGCGATGACGCTGTGCTGCTCGTAGTAGGTGAGGTAGGCGTATTTCCGCACCTCGTCGAACAGCTTCGGCTCGTCCGCCTCCAGCCGCGCCACGGCGTCATGCCAGCCCGCCGCGCCATCCGGCAGCGCGCCATGGGTCCGCAGGCCCGCACCGAGACGGCCCAGCAAGGCCGGGTCGGCGGCGTGCAGGCGCGCGGCGAGCAGCCCGGCCATCCCGGTGGCGCCCGCCGCCGGGAAGCCGTGTCCGCCGGGGAGCAGCGTGTCGGTCAGCCCGCGGAGCATCGCGTCATCGTCAGGGGTCAATCCGTCCTCCCATCCACACGGCGCGGCGCTATGCACGGCGCGCAACCGCCTCGGCCACATCATCCCTGACCCGTGCCCCGCCCGGCGGCGCCAGCGCGCCGGTCCGCACGCCGCTCGCCGCATCGAACACCGACACGCTGCCGCGCGGCACGGCGAGGGTGAGTTGCTCGCCGGGCTGATGGGTGCGCGGGTCGGGACAGGTCGCTTTGACCAGGCTGCCATCAGCCAACGCCACGTCGAGGAACGTCACCGGCCCGGCCGGCTCGATCAGCGTCAGCGTGCCCTCGATGGCCAGCTCGTCCGGGCCGGGGCGGCGGGTGGGCGACAGGTCATGCGGGCGCACGCCGAGCAGGCTTGTGGCTGCCATGCCGCCGCCCGCCACCGGGCCGGGCAGGAAGTTCATCTGCGGGCTGCCGATGAAGCTCGCGACGAACTGGTTGGCGGGTTCGCGGTACACCGTCATCGGCTCGGCGAACTGCTGTAGCACGCCAGCGTCCATCACGGCAATGCGGTCGGACAGCACCATCGCCTCCTCCTGGTCGTGGGTGACGAACACGACGGTCATGTTCAGCTCGCGCTGCAGCCGCTTGATCTCGGTCCGCATCCGCACGCGGAGGCTGGCGTCGAGGTTGGACAGCGGCTCGTCCATCAAGAGCGCCGCCGGGTTGCGCACGATGGCGCGGCCCACCGCCACCCGCTGCCGCTGCCCGCCTGACAGCTCGGCAGGCGAGCGGTCGAGCAGCGCCTCCAGCCCGAGCAGCTCCGCCGCCCAGGCCACCTGCTTCTGAATGGTCTGCGCCGGCAGCTTCTGCTGCTGCAACGGGAAGGCGATGTTCTCCCGCACGCGCATGTGCGGATACAGCGCGTAGTCCTGGAACACGAGGGCGATGTTGCGGTCGCGCGGCGGGATGCGGCCCATGTCCTGCCCATCCAGGCGGATCGCCCCCCCGCTGATCTCCTCCAGCCCGGCGATGCAGAACAGCAGCGTGCTCTTGCCGCAGCCGGACGGGCCGAGGAAGGAGACGAATTCGCCGTCCCGGATATCGAGGTCCAGGCCCCGCAGCACCGGCAGGACCCCGTAGCTCTTGGACACGTCGTTGATCGAGATGGAGGCCATGCGGTTCCCCGGTCTTAGCGCTTGATTGTTCAGCCCTTGACCGAGCCGGACAGCGCACCTTGCACCAGGTAACGCTGGAACAAGAAGGCGACGGCCACGGGCGGCACGATGGACAGCACGGTGGCCGCGAACAGCGGGCCATAGGTGTAGAACTGCGCCTGGCTCAAGAACCCCGCCAGGATCACCGGGATGGTCTGCGCCCGCGGCGTCGAGGTCAAGATCAGCGCGAACAGGAACTCGTTCCAGCTTGCCAGGAAGCAGAAGATAGCGGTGGCGACGATGCCGGGCCGCACCACGGGCAGCAGGATCTTCCACAGCGCCTTGAGCCGCGAGCAGCCGTCGATCAGCGCGGCGCGGTCCAGGCTGCGCGGCACGCCCTCGAAGTAGGAGCGCATCATCCAGGTGCTCAGCGGCAGCAGGAAGGAGCAATACGACACCATCAACGCCGTGCGCGTGTCGATCAGCCCGGCGGCGCGGAAGCCGATGAAGAACGGCAGCACCAGGGTCAGCCCCGGCGTCATGCGGGTCAGCAGCAAGGCCCACAGCGAGAACTTGAACGCCGGCGCCTTGTCGTGCCGGGCAAAGGCGTAGCCGGCCAGCGTGCCCAGCACGACGCTGACCGCCGCGACCACGGCGCCGACCAGGAAGCTGTTGAGCAGGGACAACGGCACGCGCTGCGCCTGCACGCTGCTGGCTTGGGAGGCGACGCGGCCGGGCAGCAGGACGGAGACGAAGTTGTCGAGCGTGATGGCGCTCGGCACCATGCTGGCGGGCGTGCGGATCAGGTCGGAGGCGGGGGTGAGGCTCATCAGCAGCAGGGCCGCGACCGGCAAGGCCGACCACAGGAACACCAGCAGCGCCACGGCCCAGAAGC
>CAXTUQ010000685.1:0-3152 GCA_964247405.1 uncultured Acetobacteraceae bacterium | reverse complement strand
AGGCGCGGGCGCCGCGCCGGAGCCGCCGCCGGGGTGGGGACGCCGGCTGGTCCTGCCGATCAGGGGGATCAGGCCGGGCTGAGCCTGCGGGTCGCGGTTGCGACCCCGTTGACAGGCCTTGCAAGCAGCGGTTCGATCTCACGGGCGCCGCTCAAGCAAAGCGGTGCATCGTTTGTGCGGCGGAGGGCGAGAGGGGTGGCTATCGCAGTTCCCGTGAAGCGTCGGCACGTGCTCGGGATGGCAACGATGGGCTTTGCCGCAGCGGTTGCCGGCCCGCTGGCTCCGTCCGGTCGGGCAGCCATGGAAGTGCCGCTCCTGCCGCGCCGGGTGCTGTTCCGCGATCCCGACCGCACGGTGCCGCGCCTCAGCCCAGACGGGCGCAGCCTCGCTTGGCTGGAGCCGCATGACGGCGCGCTCAACCTGGTGGTGGCATCGGTCGAGGACACGGCGCATCCGCGGCGGCTGACCTTCGTCACTGGTCGGTCGCTCTCCTCATTCTTCGCCTGGGCGTTCACCAACAAGCATCTGGTCTTCTTCCGCGACGAGGCCGGAGACGAGAACTACCGCCCGTTCAGCGTGGCCATCGAGTCCGGCGAGGTGCTGCCGCTGCTCCCCACCGGACGCTCGTTCCTGCAGCAGCGCGCGCGCCGCACGCCGAATGAAATGCTGTTTGCCCATAACGGCCGTGACCGGGCGCTGTCCGACCTGATCCGCGTCGATGTCACCACGGGCGAGGGCCGGCCGCTGTTTGAGAACCCGGGCTTCGCCCGGTTGCACACGGCGGCGGACTTCACCGTGCGCTTCGGCAGCCGGTATCGCCGCGACGGCTCGGCCGAAGTGATGCTTTGGGAGCCGGACGGTCGCTGGAGCCGCTTCCTCGACATCCCCGGCGAGGACGCGCTAACCACTGGCTTGGACGGGATCAGCGACGACGGCCGCTCTGTCTTCGTGATCGACACGCGCGGGCGCGACAAGGCGGCGTTGACGGAGATCGACATCGCCACCCGCGAAACGCGCGTGCTCGCCGAAGACCCGGACGCGGACATCGTGTCGGGCGTTTATGACCCCGGCAACGGCCGGCCGTTCGCGGCCACCTCCGTCGCCGCGCGCCGGCGCTGGCACCTGATCGACCCGGCATGGGCCTTCGACCTAGACCACATCAAGGCGGCACAGGACGGGGGCGAGGGCGAGGTCGCGGTCAGCAGCATAAGCGCCGAGCGGGGCCGGGTCGTGCTGGCCTGCGCGCGGAGCGACGCCTCGGCCGAGTACCGGCTTTACGACCGGCGCAAGCAGGCGATGACGCCGCTGTTCAAGGCGCGGCCCGACCTGGACGGAGCGGCGCTGCGCCCGATGCAGCCTGTCGTGATCCCGGCCAGCGATGGCGTGGCGCTGCCGGGCTATCTGACGATGCCGGAGGGTGGCCGCGGCGGCCCTGCCGTGCTGCTGATCCACGGCGGCCCGTATGCACGGGACGAATGGGGCTACTCCGCAACCCATCAATGGCTTGCGAGCCGCGGGTATGCGGTGCTTTCGGTCAATTACCGAGGCTCGACCGGTTATGGGAAGCAGTTCGTGGCGCTTGCCGACCAGGGCTGGGGCGAGCGGATGCAGGATGACCTGACCGACGCGGCAGGCTGGCTCGTGGCGCAGGGGATGGCCGACCCGAAACGGCTTGGGTTCTACGGCGCGAGCTACGGCGGCTACGCGGCGCTGACCGCGGCGACGCGGACGCCGGACACCTTTGCCTGCGTCGTGGACCTGTTCGGGGTCGCCAACCTCTTGACGTTCATGCGCACCGTCCCGGCTTATTGGGGGCCTTGGCTGTCCACGTGGAAGCGCCGCCTGGCCGATCCCGACACGGAGGCGGGGCGGCAATGGCTGGCCGAACGCTCGCCGCTCACCCATGTCGCCCGCATCGCCCGCCCGCTGCTGATCGGCCAAGGCCTGCGCGACGTGCGGGTGACGCCGCAGGAAAGCGAGCAGGTGGTGCAGGCGATGCAGCAGCGCGGCCTTCCCGTGACCTACGTGACGTTTTCCGACGAGGGGCACGGCTTCGTGCGGCAGGAGAACCGCCTGGCCTTCAACGCGGTTGCCGAAGCGTTCCTGGCGCAGCACCTCGGCGGACGGGCGGAGCCGGTGGGCGAGGCATTTGCCGGCTCCACGATCGAGTTCCGGGCTGGGCGGGAGCTGGTCCGGGGCGCGGGTTGAGGGGCTGCTGGGCGCTGGTGGCGTGGCGTCGCCGGGTCAATGCAGCCCGCCCGCCTGCTCGATGAACGCCGCGACCTCCGCCACGCCTTGCCCGGCCCGGACGTTGGCGAACACGAAGGGCCGGTCGCCCCGCATCCGGCGGCTGTCGCGGTCCATCACCTCCAGGCTCGCGCCCACATGCGGGGCGAGGTCGATCTTGTTGATCACCAGAAGATCGCTGCGGGTGATGCCGGGGCCGCCCTTGCGCGGGATCTTGTCCCCGGCGGACACGTCGATGACGTAGATCGTGAGGTCGGCCAGCTCGGGGCTGAAGGTCGCGGCCAGGTTGTCGCCGCCGCTCTCGATCAGGATCAGGTCCAGGCCTGGGAAGCGGCGGCGCATGGCGGCGATGCCTGCCAGGTTGATGCTGGCGTCCTCGCGGATCGCGGTGTGCGGGCAGCCGCCGGTCTCGATGCCCAGGATGCGCTCCGGCGCCAAGGACCCGGCGCGGGTCAGGAACTCCGCGTCCTCTTTGGTGTAGATGTCGTTGGTGATCGCCGCGATGTCGAAGCGGGGCGAGAACCGCTTGCACAGCGCATCCATCAGCGCGGTCTTGCCGGTGCCGACGGGTCCGCCGACGCCGACGCGGAGGGGGCCGTGGGGCGATGTCATGAGCGGAACAGCCTCGTGTACTGGGTTTCGTGGCGCATGGCGGCGATGTCGGAGCGGAAGCAGGCGCCGCCGATGTCGTCCAGCGCGGCGCCGCGGGTCGCCTCCGCCACCTCCCGGATGGTCGGCTCCAGCGCCGATTGGACGCGCAGCCCGGCGGTCTGGCCCAGCGGCACCAGCCGCACCGCCGCGCTGACTAGGTTGGCGGCGAAGCCGTGCAGGAAGGCCAGTGCCGCCGGGTCCACGGCCACGCCGTGCGCCGCGGCCAGCGCGCCGGCCGCGACGGGGTAGGCGAC
>CAXTUQ010000684.1:0-3154 GCA_964247405.1 uncultured Acetobacteraceae bacterium | reverse complement strand
CGGCAAACCCGGGAGCCGCCGGCGGCGGCGGACGGGATCGTCGTGCTGACCGGCGGCGCGGACCGGATCGAGACGGCGCTGCGCCTGCTGGTCGAGGGGCGCGCGCCCTACCTGCTGGTGTCTGGCGTGGCGCACGGGGCGGACATGTCCGACCTGGTGCGCCGGGTGCCGCTCGACGCCGACCAGGCCAGCCGGGTGACGCTGGGCCACGCCGCGCAGAGCACCTCGGGCAACGCGGCGGAAACCGCGCCCTGGGCGCGGGCGCATAAGGTGCGGCGGCTGATCGTGACCGCCGGCTACCACGTGCCGCGGGCCTTGCTGGAGCTGCGGCACGTCCTGCCGGACATCGAGCTGCAGGCGGTCGCGGTGCAGTCCCCGGCGCTGCGCAGCGCGCCGCCGGCAGCGGCCGTCCGCGTGCTCGCGGGCGAGTACGACAAGCTGCTCGCCGTGCGGTTCGGCCTGCGGCGCCTATTCGGGACCGGAGAAGCGCCCGGAACTTCGCAATGACCTGGCTGCGCTCCCTGCTGTTCAACATCTGGTTTTTCGCGGCGACGCTGGCGATGGGGCTGCTCGGCGCCCCCGTCCGGTGGTTCGCCCCCCGCCATGCGCTGTGGGTGGCGCAAAGCTGGGCGGCGCTGGTGCTCGGCGGCGCGTCGGCCCTGTGCGGCATCCGCGTCGCCGTGGTCGGGCGGGAGCATCTGCCGACGGAGGGCGCCGCCCTGATCGCGTCGCAGCACCAATCGGCGTTCGACACGCTGGTCTGGCTGCGCCTGGTCCCGCGCGTGGCCTACGTGTTCAAGGCGGAGCTGGCGCGCGTCCCGCTGTTCGGCTCGCTGCTGGTGCCGGCTGGGCAGATCCCGGTGGACCGCGGCGCGTCGTTCAGCGCGGTCCGCAGCCTGCTGCGCGGCGCCGACCGCGCCAAGGCGGACAACCGGCAGATCGTGATCTTTCCGGAAGGCACCCGGGTGGGGCCGGGCGTCGAGGCCGAGCTGCGGCCCGGCATCGCCGCGTTGGCGGCGCGGACCGGGCTGCCGGTCATCCCGGTCGCCACCGACTCCGGCCGGTACTGGGGCCGGCGGGCGTTCCGCAAGACGCCGGGCGTGATCCGAGTCGCGGTCGGTCCGCCGATTCCGCCGGGCTTGTCGCAAGCGGCGCTGATTGCCACGATACAAGAACGTTGGCGGGAGGCCGGCCTTTCCGGCGACTCTGTGGACAACTCTGTGCATAAGGATGGTAAAACGTCGGGTGCATGGCGTGCTTGAAGGCTGCAACGTCCTCATTGATTGCAGTTTCATTGCAGTTTATGGTCAAAGCGGAGATGGGGCGCTGTCGGGACGGTTGGCGTGCCCATTATTTAAACCTTTGTTATTTAACAACAAAGAAATCCTGGACGGCTGAGCGGGATGCACAGCCGTTGACAAGGGCGGCAGATGGATTGAAACGCGCCGCGGCGTGCCGCGCCGCTGTGGATGACCACAGGCCGACTTGCGCGCCAAACCCTTGGACTGGCTGAATGGCGAACAGTGCCATTCGGAGCCTGTTGCGCTGGACGTGCGGCGTGCTCGTCGTGGCGGGCCTGGCGCATGGCGGATACTGGCTCGGTTCGGTGCGGCGCCTGGATGCGTTGGCGGAGGAACAGGCCCAGGCCTTGCGCGCCCAAGGCTGGCGCGTCGTCCTCGGACCGGCCTGGCCGGAAGGGTGGCCGGGACGCGCCGGGCTTCAGTTCGGGTCGGCGTCCATCGAGGCCGACGGGTTTGCCTGGCGGGCCGACCGGGCGATCATCGACGTGCCGCTGCGCTGGCCGCCGTCGATGCCCGGGCTTGGCCCGGCGCGCGTGCGGGCAAACGGCCAGCAGGTCCGGTTTGGCTCAGGCGCCCCCCGCGCGGTCGTGTCGCAGGACTTGCAGCTTGAGGTTTCGGGCGGGACCGCCACCCTGGCCGGCACGGATGTCGGCATCACCCAGTTGTTCGAAGCCGAGGCGGTGCGGCTGCGGTTCGGGCCGGACGGCTTGGCGCTGTCGGCCCGGCGTCTCAAGCCGCTCGATCCTGTCCGGATGCGCGGCCAGGAGATCGATGCGCTTGCGCTGCACGCGTCGGCGACGCCGCCGCTCCCGTTCGCCGGAGAGCCGCGCCCTGCCGCCACGGCTTGGCGCCAAGCTGGCGGCGCCGTGGACCTGTCGGACATCACGATTACGCTGGGCCGGGCGCGCGCTTTCGGCAAAGGCAGGATTTGGTTGGACGACGCCCTGCAGCCGAGGCTGGACGGGGTGATGCACGTGACCGGCTACGAGGCCGGGCTGGACGAGCTTGCGGCGGCAGGCGTCTTGACGCGGCAGACGGCCTTGGCGGCAAAGGCGGTGCTCGGCCTGCTTGCGGCACCCACGCCGGACGGCGGCGCCGACATTCCTGTGCAGGTCGCCGATGGCGTGCTGATCGTGGCGCGCTTTCCGCTGCTGCGTGTGCCGGCGCTGGACTGGCCGGCCGCGACGCCTGATCCATGAGGCGGGGCCGGACGGACGGCGGTTAAGGCTCCCCGCCGGAATTCGACTGCGCCGCGAGGGCACGGGCCATCTGGCTCAGGGCTTCCTGATGCTTCTGATTGTCGATCGCGGCGAAGTTGCGCGCGAGTTCGAGGCACATGCGCTGCCGCTGGGACAGCTCGACAGCCGGCACCTCGGTGTCCAGGCCTTCGAAGAACCAACTCACGGGGACGTTCAGCACCAGCGCGATCTCATAAAGGCGTCCGGCCGAGATGCGGTTCAGGCCGCGCTCGTACTTATGCGCCTGCTGGTAGGTGACGCCGATCATCTGGGCCAACTGCTGCTGCGACAAACCCAGCATGACCCGGCGCTCTCGGATGCGCGCCCCGGCGTGATGGTCCGCGATGCTGGCACGGTGCGGCGGCCCACCGTCAGGTGCCGCTTTCCCGTTGCCTGGGACAATTTCTGGATTTTGCTTGGAACTCACGACCTGCCCCACGGTATGATGTACACAGGCTTACACCCAACTGGGCGAAGCCAGCATTACGCTACCCACGCCAAACGTCAACACCGCGTGACTTTAAACGTATCGCCGCTAAAGAAAAGCGCATTCCCAAAATCGTCGGGGGGTGGACCCGCCGATGTTGGGAATGCGCGTGTCGTGAGGGGCGGTGG
>CAXTUQ010000683.1:0-3159 GCA_964247405.1 uncultured Acetobacteraceae bacterium | reverse complement strand
ACCGAGCTTAACCACCTGTCCGAAGAACGGGGACCATCTCAGGCCAAGGTGGTGCAGCGCACCCAGTACGGCGACATGCAGCGGGCGCTGTCCGCCGACCCGTGCGGCTTCTTCGCCTACTCGGTCAACTTCGCCTGTGCCTACGCCAAGGGCGTGGGAGGGATCAGGACGCATCCCATGCGTTGGTTCGACCTGCGGGAAGCGACGCTGGCATGAGGCAGGGCACGTCCCCACCGTGACCGGCTTCATCCTGCGCCGGCTCGGCGGCGTCCTGGCGGTCATAGCGGCGATGACCGTGCTGATCTTTGGCGTCGTGCATGTGCTGCCCGGCAATGTCGCCTATTCCATCCTGGGCGAGTTCGCGACGCCAAGCGCAGTTGCGGCGCTGGAAGCGAAGCTTGGGCTGCGCGACCCGCTGGCGGTGCAATACTGGCGCTGGCTGCTCGGCGTGCTGCACGGGGATTTCGGCATCTCGCTTTCGATGGACCGCCCAGCCGCGCCGGTCATCCTTGATGCGCTGGGGCGCTCGGCGATGCTGGCCGGGCTGTCCTTCGCGCTGGTGGCGACGTTCGGGATCGGGCTGGGCGTGTACTCGGCCAGCCGTGCGGGCCGGGCAGCAGACCACCTGGCGGGCTTGGTCCAGCTCATCCTGATCGCCGTGCCGGACTTCTTCTGGGCCATCGTCGCCATCCTCGTCTTCTCGTCCGTGCTGGGTTGGCTGCCCGCGACGGGATATGAGCCGCTGTCGGCCGGGATCGGGGCCTGGGCGGCGCACCTGGTCCTGCCGGTCCTGGTCCTCACCCTCGGGCTGATCGCCCACGTCTCGCGCCTGACGCGGGCGGCGATGCTGGAGGCACTGCGGAGCCGCTACGCCCTGATGGCCCGCGCCAAGGGCCTCAGCGAGCGGCGCGTGCTGTGGCGGCACGCCGCTCCCAATGCGCTGCTGCCGGCCATCACCATCCTCGCCATAGACTTCGGTTTGCTGATCGGCGGCGTGGTGGTGGTCGAGACGGTGTTCGCCTTCCCCGGCCTGGGCCGCTTGCTGGTTTTCGCCATCGAGCGGCACGACCTGCCGCTGCTGCAAGCGGGGATGCTGGTGCTGACGGCCGCCTACGCGCTGGCGAACCTGCTTGCGGACGTGCTGTACGCCCTGCTGAACCCGCGCATCCGCCACGCCGTGACGGTGGCATGATGCTGGCCGGTCTCGTCCGCAGCCTTCTTGCCAGTGCGCGCCGCTTGCGGCGCTGCGGTTCATGGCGCAACGGGACCACGCTTGCCGCCCCTGGATCACGGCGATGCTGCGCGCCTCGCGATAGCGGAAGCGCTCGGACCAGGAACCGCCTGGCATGAGGTTGCTGTCGTTCGGAGTGGCGGCGCTCGTGCTGATCGCGTTGGCGGCGGCGGTCGGCGCCTTCGTGACGCCGTACGATCCCACTGCGTTCGCCGTACGCGCGCGCGGTTCGAGGCGCCGGGCCTGCTGCACCCCTTCGGGACCGACGAGTTCGGGCGTGACGTATTCTCGCGCGTGCTGGCCGGCGCGCATTTGTCCCTTCTGATCGGCTTCGGCGCCATGCTGGCCAGCGTCGTCGTGGGCGTGCCGGCGGGGCTGTTCACCGCCTACAGCCACGGCCCACTTTCCACCATCCTGTTGCGGGCGGCGGACCTGCTGCTGTCGCTACCCCCGATCCTGCTGGGGCTGCTGCTCCTGGCCGTGACGCCGCCAGCCCTGTGGAAGACCGTCCTGGCGGTAGGTCTGGTGTACGTTCCGATCATGCTGCGCCTCGTGCGCTCGGTGGCGCTCGGCCTGTTGCAGGAGGACTACGTGCAGGCCGCGCGTGCGCGAGGGGAGGGTGCCGCGTCCATCCTGCTGCGCGAGGTGCTGCCGAACGCCTGGCCCGCGATCATCGTGGAGGCCGGGCTACGCGTGACGTTTGCCATCCTGCTCGGCTCAGCCCTGTCCTTCCTTGGGTTGGGGCCGCAGCCGCCGGCGAGCGAGTGGGGGCTGATGATCGCGGAAAGCCGGGGATTCCTGGACCATGCGCCCTGGATCGGCCTGGCGCCGGGATTGTGCCTGTGCGTGCTGCTCGTCACCGTCAACCTGGTTGGCGAGGGGCTGCGCCTGGAACAGCGGGATGCCTGACGCCCTGTTGCAGGTGGAAGGGCTGGACGTTGCCTTCCTCACCGCGCGGGCCGCTGCATGCGCTGCAGGGCGTGGACCTGGCCGTTGCGCGCGGCGGGGCGACGGCGCTGGTCGGCGAGTCCGGGTCCGGCAAGTCCACGGCCTTGCTGGCCCTGCTGGGCCTGCTCGGCCGCGCCCGGGTGTCCGCCCAGCGCATGGCGCTGGACGGCGCCGACCTGCTGGCCGGCGCCGCCGCGGTGCGCGGCAGGCGGGTCGCGGTCGTGTTCCAGGACCCCTCCTCCGCGCTCAACCCGGCGCTGCCCATCGGGGCGCAGGTAGCCGAGCCGCTGCTGGTCCATGCCCGCCTGTCCGCAAAGGCGGCGCGGGCGGAAGCCGCCGGGCTGCTGGCCGAGGTCGGCCTGCCGCGGCCGGAGGCGCTGATGGCCGCCTACCCGCACCAGTTGTCCGGCGGCATGAAGCAGCGTGTCGCCATCGCCGCCGCCCTCGCGGCCCGGCCGGAACTGCTGCTGCTGGACGAGCCGACGACGGCGCTGGACGTGACGGTGGAGGCCGGCATCCTTGACCTGCTGGACGAGTTGCGGGCGCGGCGCGGCCTGTCGCTGCTGCTGGTCAGCCACAACCTGGGCATCGTGGACCGCGTGTGCGACCGGGTGGTCGTGCTGTATGCCGGGCGTGTGGTGGAGAACAGATGGGTCGGCGACGTCCTGCACGCCCCGGGCCACCCGTATCCGCGCGGCCTGCTGGCAGCGCTGCCACGGCTGGACAGCGCGCGGCCCCTGGCGCCTATCCCTGGCGGGCTGCCTGACCTGCTGGCCCCCGATCCCGGGTGCAACTTCCGTCCGCGCTGCCCCTTCGCCGCTGCGGGATGCGAGAAGCCGCAGGCACTGGCGCCCTTTGCCGAGGCGTCCCACAACGTGCGCTGCCACCGTGCCGCGGCGATCGCCGGCGTCCCCTGGCCCGACCCGCCCGCCACTCTGCCACGCCCGGCGCAGCAGGGCGCGCTGGTGAAGGCGGAACAC
>CAXTUQ010000682.1:0-3161 GCA_964247405.1 uncultured Acetobacteraceae bacterium | reverse complement strand
GGCCGCGACCGTGCTGGCCATGGGGGCGCTGAACGCAGCACTCGACCGCGCGGGCGGCGTCTCGGTTGGCCTCACCTACGTGACCGGCGCGCTGGCCCATTTCGGCCATGGGCTGGGCGACGCGCTGGCGGGCCATGGCGGCGACGCGGGCTGGCGGGAGCAGGCGGTGCCCTGGATCAGCCTGGTGGCCGGCGCGGTGGCCGGGGCGGCGGCGCAGCGAGCCTATGGACGGGACGCGCTGTGGGCCGCGGCCGGCATCGCGCTGGCCTTGGCGTGCTGCACCGGGGCGGCACCGCGCCTGCGGGGGCCAAGGCGGACGGGCAGGCTGGAACCTGAGAAGAAGTCTCGTTGTTTCTTGTCACAGGCGCCCCCCGATCCGCCCTATCCCTTTCGGCGAAGGGCACCCAGATCAAGGAGGCCACGATGACCAAAGTCCTCGTCCTTTATTCCAGCTACGGCCATATCGAGGGTTGCGGCCAAGCTGGCCGGCTGAAGGAAGCTTGCGCATGACCCAGCTTACCGGCATCCACCACCTGACCGCCGTCACTGCCGACGCCGCAGGGAACCACGACTTCTACACCCGGGTCCTGGGCCTGCGGTTGGTGAAGAAGACGGTCAACCAGGACGACACGGGCGCATACCATTTGTTCTACGCCGACGGGCAAGCGACGCCGGGCACGGACCTGACCTTCTTCGATTGGCCAGTCGGCCCGGAGCGGCGCGGCACTCACAGCATCGTCCGCACGGCCCTGCGGGTGGGGCCGGGCGCGCTGGGTTATTGGCAGGCGCGGCTCGCGGAACTGCGCGTCCCGCACGGCCCGGCGCACGAAGCCGACGGGCGCCAGCAAATCGCCTTCGAGGACCCGGAAGGCCAGCGCTTCCTGCTGATCGACGACGGGGACGCCGATACAGCGCATCCCTGGGCCAAGTCCCCGGTGCCGCCGGAGCACCAGATCCGCGGCCTGGGGCCGATCACGGTCAGCGTGCCGACGCTGGCGCCCACCGACCGCTTCCTGACCGAGGTGCTGGCGATGCGCCCGGCGCGGACCTACCAGGCCCCGGACGGCGGCGCGGAGGTGCACGTCTATGAAATGGGCGAGGGCGGCCCGGCTGCCGAGCTGCATGTCCGCATCGACCCGCAGCTTCCGCCCGCGCAGCCCGGCGCCGGCGGCGTCCATCACGTTGCCTTCCGTATCCCGGACGCCGACTACGACGCCTGGGTGGACCGCTACGGACGTTTGGGCGTCGCGTCCAGCGGGCCGGTGGACCGCTTCTATTTCCGCAGCCTGTATGCCCGCGAACCCGGCGGCATCCTGTGCGAGATCGCCACCGACGGGCCGGGCTTCGCGACCGACGAGCCGATGGAGGCGCTGGGCGAACGCCTTTCCTTGCCGCCGTTCCTGGAAGCGCAGCGCGCAGCCATCGAGCGCAAGCTGAAGCCGCTGCTTTAAGACAACGCGTCGGCGGCCACGCGCCCCGCCGCCTCCCCGCCTGGCGTCAGCGCGGCCTGCACGGCGTCGTCCACCGTTTCCAGCCACACGAAGCGCAGCTTGTCCCGGGCGCTGGGCGGGATGTCGTCCCAGTCGCGGCGGTTGCGCGCCGGCAGCATCACCGTGGTGATCCCGGCCCGCGCCGCGGCCACGACCTTTTCCCGGATGCCGCCCACCGGCAGCACCAGGCCGCGCAGGCTGATCTCCCCGGTCATCGCCACCGCCGGGTCCACCGCCCGGCGCAGCAGCAAGGACGCCAGCGACATGAACATCGCGACCCCGGCCGACGGCCCATCCTTCGGGATCGCGCCTGCGGGGACATGGACGTGGATGTCGCCCTCGAACAGGCTGGCCTCGATGCCGAGCTGCTCGGCACGCGACTTCACGAGGCTCAGCGCCGCCTGCGCGCTTTCCTTCATCACGTCGCCGAGCTGTCCGGTGAGGATCAGCCGTCCGCCGCCGGGCATCCGGCTGCTTTCGATGAACAGGATGTCGCCGCCCACGGGGGTCCAGGCCAGGCCCGTCGCGACGCCCGGCATCGCGGCGCGGCCCGCGACCTCCGGATCGAAGCGGCTCGGCCCCAGGATCGGCGGCAGGTTCTCCGGGCCGATGCGGATCGGGCGCTCGGCGCCCCCCTCCGCCACGCGCACCGCGGCGGAGCGGAACACCGCGCCGACCTCGCGCTCCAGGCTGCGCACGCCGGCTTCCCGCGTGTAGTCGCCGATGATGGATGCCAGCGCCCCGTCGTCCACCTCCACGTCGCCGTCCGCCAGGCCGTTCTGCGCCTGCTGCCGCGGCACGAGGTAGCGCCGGGCGATGGCCAGCTTCTCTTCCGCCGTGTAGCCGGAGAGCTGCACCACCTCCATGCGGTCGCGCAGCGGGCCGGGGATGGTGTCGAGCTGGTTGGCGGTCGCGATGAACAACACGCGGCTTAGGTCGAACGGCACGGCGAGGTAGGCGTCGCGGAACGTGTTATTCTGCTCGGGGTCGAGCACCTCCAGCATGGCGGAGGCCGGGTCGCCCTGGAAGCCGCCGCTGCCGAGCTTGTCGATCTCGTCCAGCATCATCACGCATTCGCGGGAGCCGGCACGGCGGATCGCCTGGATGATGTTGCCCGGCAATGCGCCAATGTAGGTGCGCCGATGCCCCCTGATTTCTGATTCATCATGCACGCCGCCCAGGCTGACCCGCACGAAGGGCTGGCCGGTGGCGTGGGCGATGCTCTGGCCGAGGCTGGTCTTGCCGACGCCGGGCGGGCCGACGAAGCACAGGATCGGCCCCTTGCCCCCGGGGTTCAGCTTGCGGACCGCCAGGAACTCCACGATGCGGCGCTTGATCTTCTCCAGGCCGAAGTGCTCCTCGTCCAGCACCCGGCGCGCGGCGGCCACGTCGATGGGCGGCGTGTCGCCCAGCTTCCACGGCAGTTCCGACAGCCATTCGAGGTAGGTCCGCACCATGCCGACCTCCGGGCTGTTCTCCGGCATCTGCTTGAGCCGGCGCAGCTCGCGCTTCGCCAAGCGTTCCGCCTCCTCCGGCAGCCCGGCCTCGTTCAGCGCGCGTTCCAGGTCCTGCAACTCCGGGGCGCCGTCGTCGTCGCCCAACTCCTTCTGGATCGCCTTAGAGGGTTTTCAGCCTGACTGGCCATACCCGCAGTGCCGGAAGTAGTTGGCG
>CAXTUQ010000681.1:0-3163 GCA_964247405.1 uncultured Acetobacteraceae bacterium | reverse complement strand
TGGTGCAGCGCGCGCTGGCCCGCAGCGACGGCACGCTGGCGACCGCTGCGCGCCTGCTCGGCATCAGCCGCCCGACGCTTTACGCGCTCTTGGAAGCGCACGGGCTGTCGGCGGACGGCGCCGATGCGTCAAGCTCTGATATGCCAGGCGCTGAGGATGCCGCCGCGGATGCCCTTTCCTAGAACAAAGGCTGGAACCGATGAAAAAGCTCCTGCTTCCCGCCGTCGCCCTCCTCGTCGTGGCTGCCGCCGGCGGAGGGTGGTACGCGCTCGGCCACACCGGCGACCCCATCCGGAACGCGCGCATCCTGCTGCTGAAAGGCGACCTGCGCGCCGCGCAGATCGAGCTGCGCAACGCGGTCAAGGCCGACCCGCACAACGCCGAGGCGCACCTGCGCCTGGCGCAGCTCCAGTTGCAGACCTCGGACCCGGTCGCGGCGGAAAAGGAGCTGAAGGTCGCCTGCGAGCTGAACTGCGACCGCAAGGTGATCGTCCCGCTGCTGGCGCAGTCCTACCTGGCGCAGCAGCGCTTCGAGGACGTGCTGTCCGAGGTGAAGGTGGACCCGGCCGCCGAGCCGGAAGAGGGCGCCAAGGCCTACGTGATGCGCGCGATGGCGCAGATCGGCCTGAACAACGACGCCGACGCGCGGGCCAGCTTGACGGAGGCGGAACGGCTGGCGCCGGACAACCAGGACGCCGCGCTGACCCTGGCCCGGATCTTGGTCATCGAGAAAGACCTGTCGGGCGCCGAGCGCCAGGTGGACCGCGTCTTGGCGCTCAACGAGAAGCGGGCGGACGCGCTGGTGCTGAAAGGGCAGCTCCTGGCCGCCAAGGGCGACGAGGCCGGCGCGCTCGTTTACTTGGAGCGCGCGGTTGCCGCGGCGCCCAGCTCGCTCGGCATGTTGCTGGAGCGGGCCAACCAATATCTTGTGGCCGGCGAGGACGTGAAGGCGCGGGCCGACGTCAACAAGGTGCTGGCGGCCGAGCCGCAGAACGCCGGGGCGGTGTATCTCAACATGGTGCTGTTCGTGCGCGCCGGGCGCTACGCCGACGCGGACCTCGCGCTGGGGCAGCTTTCGGGGGTGATCCAGCGGTTCCCGCGCGGGCTGTACTTCCAGGCGCTGATCAAGTCGAACCTCGGCCAGACCGAGCAGGCGGTGGACGCGGCGCTCCGCTACGTGGTGCAGGCGCCAACCGATTTCGACGGCGCGCGCCTGCTGGCCCGGGTTGAACTCGGCGCGCAGCGGCCGGAGCGTGCGGTGGCGGTGCTGAACAAGGCGATTGCCGCCGGGGCGAACACGGCGGAAACGCTGGACCTGTTGGGCCGCGCCTACGCCATCCAGGGCCAGGCGCAGCTCGCGTCCCGCACCTTCCAGGAAGCGGCGTCGCTCGCGCCGAGCAGCCCCGAGATCCTGACGCGCCTCGCGTCCACCCGCATGCAGCTCGGCGACATGCCGGGTGCCACGGCGGCGCTTGAGAAGGCGCTGGACATCCAGCCGAGGCAGCCCGACGCCGGGGAAGCGCTGGTCGCCACGGCGCTGAGTTCCGGCGACGTGGAGAAGGCGCAAGCCGCGCTCGACCGCATGCGCCAGCAGGACGGCGAAACCGAGATGGTCGGCATCCTGACCGGCATGGTCAAGCTGGCGCGCATGGACCTGGACGGCGCGCGGGCGCAGTTCGCCGCGGTCGCGGACAAGTTCCCGGCCTCCGACACGGCACGCGTGAACCTGGGCAAGGTGCTCATCCTGCAGAACCGCAAGCCGGAGGCGGAGGCGGTGCTGAACGGGATGCTGGCCAAGAACCATGCCAACCTGGAGGCGCTGGCGCCGCTCGTGCAGTCCTTGGTGGGGGACAACAAGCTGCCGCAGGCCATCGAGGCCATCGAGGCCGCGCGGGCGGCGGCCCCGTCCAACCCGGCCCTGACCGCGGCCTTGGTGGACCTGGAGGTCAAGGCGAAGGAGCCGCGGAAGGCGTTGGAGGTGCTGCGCCAGGCGCTCGAAAGCGGGCCGCCGCCGCCGGTCCTGCTTGCCGCGCAGGCGCGGGCGCAGGTCGCGGACGGCGACACGAACGGTGCCAAGGCGTCCTACCGGCAGCTCCTGGCGGGCACGCCGCTCGACCTTGAGACGCGGCGCGCGCTGGTCGCGCTGGCGCTGAACACCAACGACCTGGACGGCGCGGAGGCGGCGCTCAGGGAAGGACTCAAGCTGTCGCCGGGCAACCTCGGCATGATGAACACGCTGATCTTCGCCGAGCAGCGCCGGTCTGGGATCACCGGGGCGCTGGCAATGGCGGACGAGCTGCGGCGCGACCCGGCCAACCTGCCGGCGTCGGCGGTCATCAAGGGCGACACCTTCATGGGCGCCCGCCGTTACGGCGACGCCGCCGCGGCCTTCGCCGCCGAGCTGAAGGCGAACCCCTCGACGGCGCTGGTGCTGCGCACCGCGGGCGCGCTGGCCTCCGGCGGCGGTCAGGAGCAGGCCGCGCAGCAGTTGCAGGCGTGGCTCGTGCAGCATCCCGACGACGCCGACGCGACACAGATGCTCGCGACCCTCGACATTTCCGCCGGCCGCAAGCAGGACGCGGAGCAGCACCTGCAGGCCGTGCTCAACAAGCGCCCGAACGACGCGATCGCGCTGAACAACCTCGCCTGGGTTTACCAGGCGAAGGGCGATCCCCGGGCGCGCGGCCTGGCGCAGCGCGCCCATCTGCTGGCGCCATCCGGGGAAACATCGGACACCCTGGGCTGGATCATGACGAAGGAGGGGGCCGCAGCCGACGCCTTGCCGCTCCTCAAGGAAGCCGCGCAGCAGCGCCCCAACGACCGGACCGTCAAGTTCCACCTGGCCAGCGCCCTGAACGCCGTGGGCAAGCCGGAGGAAGCGGCGCAAGCCCTGGATGCCATCCTGGACGACACCGCCGACTTCGACGACCGCGGCGCCGCCTGGTCCCTGCGGGATCGGATCAAGGGCAAGCAGTAGCGGGGCACGCGCCCGGCGTCACTCGCGGGGCGTGCCCATCCGCATCAGGCCGGGGCCATGGGCGTCGAGCCATCGCGTCGCCAGCCGCCTGTGCGGCGTGAGCTGCGCCACCAGCGCCCAGAAGCCCGGGCCGTGGTCCATGTGGCGGAGGTGCGCGACCTCGTGCCCGACCACGTAGTCCTGCAC
>CAXTUQ010000680.1:0-3182 GCA_964247405.1 uncultured Acetobacteraceae bacterium | reverse complement strand
CATTGTAGAGCACCTGGTTCGCCCCACACCCCGGCGGCAGCTCCGCCATGTCGTCCACGTCGAAGTTCGACACCCCCCAGGTCCGGATGTGCCCGGCCTCCCGCAGCGCCTCGAACCCGGCCACCGTCTCCGCCAAGGGCACCCCGCCCCGCCAATGCAGCAAGTATAGATCCAGCCGATCCGTCCGCAGCCGCTTCAAGCTGCGCGCGCAGGCCTGCGCCACCCCGGCACGGCTGGCGTTCTGCGGATACACCTTGGACACCAGGAACACCCGCTCCCGCTGCCCGGCGATCGCGTCGGCCACGACTTCCTCCGCCGCGCCCTCCCCATACATCTCCGCCGTGTCGATCAGCGTCATGCCGAGGTCGATGCCGAGCCGGAGCGCCGCCGCCTCCTCGGCGCGGGGCCGCCGCCCCTCTCCCATGCGCCAGGTGCCCTGGCCCAGCCGCGGCATCGCGTCACCCGGCATCGGCCGCCTCCTCCGCCCGGCGCAGCAAACGCAGGAAGTTGCCGCCCCACAACGCCGCGATCTCCGCCGCCCCATACCCGCGCCGCACCAGCTCGGCCGTCAGGTTCCCGCTCTCCGAAGCATCCCGCCAACCAGAAAACCCGCCGCCGCCATCGAAGTCCGAGCTGATCCCGACATGCGCCAGGCCGCAGCGTTTCACCACGTAGTCGATGTGGTCCACGTAGTCGGACACGGTCACGCCGTCGGCGCGGGCGCCGGGGCGGACGAAGCTCGGCACGGCGGTGATGTTCACCATGCCCTTGCAGTCCCGCAACGCGTCCAGCATCAGGTCGTCCACGTTGCGCGGAACGTCGCACAGTGCCCGGATGCAGGAATGCGTCGCCAGCACCGGCGTGCGCGACAGCATCGCCGCCTGCAGCGCCCCCTGCGCCGACACGTGCGAGATATCGACCAACATGCCGAGCCGGTTCAGCTCCCCCACCGCCGCCCGGCCCAGCTCGCTCAATCCCCCGTGCAGGGTTTCCGCGTCGCCCAGGTCCTTGCGCGGGTTGCTGCTGTCGGCCAGCGCGTTATGCCCGTTGTGGGTGAGCGTCAGGTAACGCGCCCCCTTGGCCCGGAACGCCGCGAGCATCCCGAGGTCCTCCCCCATCGCGTGGCCGTTCTCGACCACGGGGATGATGGCGGTGACGCCGTCCCGGTGCGCGGCCTCGACCGCGTCCGCGGTGCTGGCGATGCGGGCGCTCCCGTCCTGCTGCCCCATGGCGTTGATCGCGTCCAGCATGGCGAGCGCCCGGCTGCTCGCGGCTCCCCACCCGTCCGGCGTGCGCGGTCCCTGCGGCACGTAGGCGGCGAAGCAGCCGGCCTTCATCCCGCCCGCCCGCATCTTCGGCAGATCGACCCGGCGCCCCGTCGGGTCCCGCGGCGTGTCCGCGAAGAAGTCCGGGCCGGCGGGCCAAGGGATGTCGATATGCGTGTCGAGCGCCAGCAGCGTCGCGTGCAGGGCCGAAGCGTCCATTCCAGAGTCCACCATCAAAACCCCACGCGGTCCCCGCCCTTCAGGTGCAGGATCGCCCGGGCCTCCGCCGGCGTCGCGACCTCCAGGCTCAGTTCTTCCAGGATGTGCTTGATCTTCGCGACCTGCTGGGCGTTGGACCGGGCCATCTGGCCGCGTCCGATATACAGGCTGTCCTCCAGCCCGACGCGCACGTTGCCGCCCATGATGCCGGCCATGGTGGTGAACGCCATCTGGTGCCGCCCGGCGGCCAGCACCGACCACACGTAGTCCCGGCCGAACAGCCGGTCCGCGGTTTCCCGCATGAACATCAAGTTGCGCTGCTCCGCACCGATGCCGCCCAGGATGCCGAAGATCGTCTGCACGAACAGCGGCGGCTCCACCACCTTGCGCTCCAGCAGGTAGGCCAGGTTGTAGAGGTGCCCCACGTCGTAGCACTCGAACTCGAACCGCGTGCCGTGCCCGCGGCCCATGGTGGCGACGATATTCTCGATGTCGCGAAAGGTGTTGCGGAAGATGTGGTTGTCCGTGCCGGCGAGGTACGGCTTCTCCCAAGGGTGCTTCCATTCCGTGATCTTGTCCCCGGCGCGGGAGATGTTGAAGTTCATCGACCCCATGTTGAGGCTGCACATCTCCGGCTTCGCCTGCATGGGTGCTGCCAGCCGCTCCTCCACCGTCATGTTCAACCCGCCGCCGGTGGTGATGTTCAGCACGGCGTCGGTGGACTGCTTGATGGTGGGCAGGAAGCGCATGAACACGGCCGGGTCAGGGGTCGGCTCGCCGGTCTCGGGGTTGCGGGCGTGCAGGTGGATGATGGCGGCGCCGGCCTCCGCGGCCTCGATGGAGCTTTGGGCGATCTGCTCCGGCGTGATCGGCAGGGCGTCCGACATGCTGGGCGTGTGGATGGCGCCGGTGATGGCGCAACTGATGATGACCTTGGACATTGGCGGTTCCCCCGTGCTGGCGTTGCCGCCAGTCTGCACCGGCGCACGCGACGCCGCCACCCTTGCCGGGACGCGCCTTGTGCCTGTATGCTATGTGTGCGTAGCTCAGCAGGACAGCGCAGAAGGTACCCCGACCACCCTACGGGACGGCAGACAGGCCATAAGGGGATAAGGGTTATGGAGGTGGCTACAACGTCCGCGTAGCTCAGCAGGATAGAGCACAGGATTCCTCGTTTTTTCAAAACTGGGCGTCGCGATCGGAAACGGCGCGGCGGATCCGCTCAAAGTCGGGGAACGCTACGGCGCGCTTGCGCCTTGCCAATCCCGAGCCAAGCCCGGCTGAAAGGCTGGGACGGTGTAGAGACTGGACGGGCGGCACCTAAAGGCCTCGGCCTACGGTGAAGGGACAGTCCAGACCACGAACGCCTGATCTGCGAAGCGGCGTAGCCATTTGCGCAGGGGGCGGCGGCGAAAGCCGAAGTGGGATGAATCCTGGGGCCGTGGGTTCGAATCCCGCCGCGGACACCAACTTCACACAAAACGGTGCATGTATTTTGAGGCCTGCACTCAGCCTGGCAGGACCAGTGGTCGTCTGGAGCGAGACTGGCGCCTTCTAGACTGACACCGTCCTGACTGGAATCGCGGCGGGGGCTTGCGAAGCGGGCTTGGTGTGTGACCCCAAGGTGTCCGACGAGGGTCGGGGGCGGTGATGGCGTGGCGTCGTGGACAGGGGTATGGGCAGGATTTGCGGGACCGG
>CAXTUQ010000679.1:0-3191 GCA_964247405.1 uncultured Acetobacteraceae bacterium | reverse complement strand
GAACCGCTGCGGCACCGTAGCGCCCAGGCCCTGCTGCGCCCCGTCCCGGACGCCCGCCGCGGCCAGCACCTCCGCCAGCAGCATCGCGACGGTTTCCAGCAGTTCCACCTCGTCATCCCCGTAGCGGCGCGGCGCCCGGTTCTGCACGGCGAGCACGCCGACGAGCTTGCCGCTGCGCCGCACCGGCACGGCCAGCAGGGAGGCGAACGGGTCCTCCCCGGTTTCCGGGCGGTAGGCGAAGGCCGGGTGGTTCTGCGCGTCCGCCAGGTTCTGCACCGTCCCCGTGGCCGCCACGATGCCGACGATACCTTCCCCCACCCGCAGCCGGGTGCGTCCGACCGCCTCCGGGTTGAGGCCGTGGGTGGCGGCGAGTTCCAACAGGTCGCCGGGCCGCATGGCGTAGATCGTGCAGACCTCCGCCACCATCTCGCCCGCCACCAGCGCCGCGAGGTCGCCCAGCGGCACGCCGCCTGCGTCGGCGGAGCCGATCATGGAAAAGCCGAGCGCCATCATCTCGCGCAGCCGGGACAGCAGGCGGCGCGTTTGCGGCATCTAAAGCCGTGCCGGATCGTAACGGGCGGCAAGCGCCCCGCAGGCTTGATCGACCAGCTCTGCGATGATCTCCGCAATCGGCTGCTCCGCTGTCACCATGCCCACGGACTGCCCGGCCATCACCGAACCGTGCTCCACGTCGCCGTCGATCACCGCGCGGCGCAGCGCGCCGGCCCAGAAGTGCTCGACGGACAACTGCGCTTCTTCCCGCGTCTGCTCGCCCGCATCGACGCGCGCCATCGCCGCCGCCTGGTGCCGCAGGAACGCCTCCGTGCCGGCGTTGGCGAGGCCGCGCACGGGGATCACCGGGAAGCGCGGGTCAAGCTGCACGCTCGGCAGCGCGTCGCGGGCACGGGCGCGGACGAATGCCTGCTTGAAGCGCGGGTGGGCGATGCTTTCGCGCGCGGCGGCGAACCGGGTGCCGAGCTGCGCGCCGGCGGCCCCCATCTCCAGGAAAGCCAGGATCGCCTCGCCCCGGCCGATGCCGCCGGCCACGAACACCGGCACCTCCGAAACGTGCGGCAGGATCTCCTGCGCCAGCACGGCGAGCGACACCGGGCCGATGTGGCCGCCGGCCTCCGACCCCTCGATCACCAGCGCGTCGGCGCCCAACCGCACCATGCGCTGGGCCAGCACGAGCGCCGGGGCGAAGCAGATCAGGCGGCTGCGTTCCTTGACCGCCCGCACCGCCGCCCCGCTCGGCACGCCGCCGGCCAGCACAATGTGGCTGACCCGCGCCTCCTGGCAGACCGCGATCAGGTCCAGCAGGCGGGGATGCATGGTGAGGAGGTTGACGCCGAACGGGCGGGCGGTCAGCGCCTGGGTGCCGGCGATCTCGTCCGCCAGCGCGTCCGGCCCCATGGAGCCGCCGGCCAGCACGCCGAAGCCGCCGGCGTTGCTGATGGCCGAAACCAGGTTGCGCTCGCTGACCCAGCTCATCGCGCCGCCCATGACCGCAGCCCGGCTGCCGAGAAAGCGCCGCCCGCGCTCCGACAGCCGGTCGAACTCGGCGCGCGCGAGCAGGGCGCCGGAGCTGGAGGTACCGAAGCCGGGGGCAACGATGTCAGGCGGCATCGAGGCCGTAGGCGGTGTGCAGCGCGCGCACCGCAAGCTCGGTGTACTCCGCCGCGATCAGCACGCTGACCTTGATCTCGCTGGTGGAGATGACCTGGATGTTGATCCCCTTGCCCGCCAGCGTGCCGAACATGATGTTGGCAACGCCCGCGTGGCTGCGCATCCCGACACCGACCACGCTGATCTTGGCCACGTCGGGATCGGTGAGCACGGTGTCGGAGCCGATGGCCGCCTTGTGCGCCGCCAGCACGGACTGCGCGCGCGGCAGGTCGGTGCGGCCCACGGTGAAGGTCAGGTCCGTGGTCCCGTCCGCCGCGGCGTTCTGCACGATCATGTCCACGTTGACCTGCGCCTCCGACAGCGGGCCGAAGATCGCGGCGGCGACGCCGGGGCGGTCGGGCACGTGGCGCAGCGTGATCTTGGCCTCGTCGCGCGAGTAGGCGATGCCCGATACCATTGCTTGTTCCACGATCTCGTCCTCATCCACCACCAGGGTTCCAGGCACGTCGGCGAAGCTTGATAGCACCTGGACCCGCACCCGCTCCTTCATCGCGAGTTCTACGCTACGAGTCTGAAGCACCTTTGCCCCCACGGACGCGAGCTCCAGCATCTCCTCGTAGGCAATTTTGTCCAATTTGCGGGCGCGGGCGGTGATTCTCGGGTCCGTCGTGTAAACGCCGTCCACGTCCGTGTAGATGTCGCAACGGTCGGCGCGCAGCGCAGCGGCCAGCGCCACGGCGGACGTGTCGGACCCGCCGCGCCCCAAGGTGGTCACGCGCCCCTCCGGCCCCAGGCCCTGGAACCCTGCCACCACCGGCACCTGGCCCTCCGCCATCGACGCCAGCAGCGCGGCCCCATCCACGGCGGCGATCCGCGCCTTGCCGTGCGCGCCGTCCGTGCGGATGCCGGCCTGCCAGCCGGTCCAGGACCGCGACGGCACGCCGAGCGTTTGCAGCGCGATGGCCAGCAGGCCGGACGTCACCTGCTCCCCTGTGGCCACCACGGCGTCATACTCGCGGGCGTCGTGCAGCGGCGACAGCGACCCGCACCAGGCGACGAGCTGGTTGGTGACGCCGGACATGGCGGACACGACGACCGCGACCTCGTTTCCAGCCGCGACCTCGGCCTGGACCCGGGCGGCAGCGCTGCGTATGCGGTCCAGGTCGGCCACCGAGGTCCCGCCGAACTTCATCACGATCCGCGCCATGCCTGCTTCTCGCCCTTTCGGTGCCGGCCCAACCGTTGCGTTGATGCCGTTGCGTTTATGACCTTGGCCGATCACATACTTATCGAAGCACCACCGGGGCAACAGGGGCGAAGCAGCATGGCAGACGCGCAACCCGGCCAACGGGCGGCTCCCTCGGTCGTGACAAACGAAATCGCCCGCTTCGATGCGCTGGCGACACAGTGGTGGGACCCGTCCGGCCCCATGCAGGCGCTGCACGCGATGAACCCGCTCCGAGTCGGCTGGATCGACCGGCGCATCCGGGCGCGCGGCGGCGCGGTGCGGCTGCTCGACCTCGGCTGCGGCGAGGGGCGGCTGCTGCGCGAGCTGCTGAAGGTGC
>CAXTUQ010000678.1:0-3198 GCA_964247405.1 uncultured Acetobacteraceae bacterium | reverse complement strand
CATCACCTCGGACGGGACTTGCGCGGCGAGGTCGGCGGCGGGGGTGCCGGGGCGCTCGCTGTAGGCGAAGACGTGCAGGTAGGGGAGCGCCGCCTCGTCCACGAAGGCGAGGGTGTCCCGGAACAGCGCGTCGGTCTCGGTCGGAAAGCCGGCGATCAGGTCGGCGCCGATGGCAACGCCGGGGCGGAGGGTGCGGGCGCGGTCGATCACTCCCAACGCCGCGTCCCGGCTGTGCCGCCGCCGCATCCGCTTGAGGATCAGGTCGGACCCAGCCTGGACCGACAAGTGCAGATGCGGCATCAGCCGGGGTTCGTCGGCAATCAGCTCCCACAAGGCCGGGTCGATGGCGGCCGGGTCGAGCGAGGACAGGCGCAGCCGCGGCAGCTCCGGCACCAAGGCCAGCAGCCGGCGCACGGCGGACCCCAGCGACGGCCCGCCCGGCAGGTCCGCGCCATACGAGGAAATATCCACGCCGGTCAGCACGACCTCCCGGTAGCCCGCGGCGGCGAGGGCGCGGACCTGCTGCATGATGCCACCCAACGGCACGCTGCGGCCGGGGCCGCGGGCGAAAGGGATGATGCAGAAGGTGCAGCGGTGGTCGCAGCCCTGCTGGATTTCGACGAAGGCCCGGGCACGGCCGTCAAAGCCGCTGGCGAGGTGCGGCGCAGCCTCCCGCACCGCCATGATGTCGGACACGCGGGCCGGGGCGCCGGGCGCCCAGCTTTCGGGCTGCAGCTTCTCGGCGTTGCCCAGCACGCGGTCCACGCCGGGCAGCGCGGCCCAGGCGGCGGGGTCGAGCTGCACGGCGCAGCCGGTGGCGACGATGCGGGCGCCGGGCCGGTCGCGGTGCACGCGGCGGATGGCCTTGCGGCATTGCCGCTCCGCCTCCGCGGTGACGGCGCAGGTGTTCACGACAACCGTGTCGGGCTGCCCGGCGGCAAGATCCCGGATGACGGCGCTCTCGTAGGCGTTCAGCCGGCAGCCGAAGGTGAGGACCTCGGCCGTCACAGCGCGACGATGCCATGGAAGCTGGTCGCGGCCGGCCCGGCCATCAGCACGCGGCCGGCTTCTGTCCACTCGATCTCCAGCGCGCCGCCGTCCATCAGCACCGTGGCCCGGCGCCCGGTCAAACCCCGGCGGTGCGCGTTGACCAGCGCCGCGCAAGCGCCCGACCCGCAGGCCAGCGTCAGCCCGGCGCCGCGTTCCCACACCCGCAGCCGGATGCGGTCCGGCGCCAGCACCTGGACGAACCCAATGTTGGCGCGGCCGGGAAACAGCGGGTCATGCTCCAGCGCCGGGCCGAGCGTCGCGATGGGGGCGTCCGCGAGGTCCGGGACGAACAGCGTGGCGTGCGGGTTGCCCATGCTGCACGCGGCCGGGTCGCCCGGCAGCGGCAAATACAGCGTGTCCACCGCGCGGGCCAATGGCACGTCGGCCCAATCGAGCCGGGCCGGCCCCATGTCCACCCGCTGCTGCCCGTCGGAAAGGCGTTCGGCCGGCAGGTCGCCGGCGGCGGTGCGGATGACCTGGTAGGGCCGCCCGTTCTCCTCGAACAGCAACTCGGCGACGCAGCGCGTGGCGTTGCCGCAAGCGCCGGCCTCCGACCCGTCGGGGTTGCGGATACGCATCAGCAAGTCCGCGTCCGTGCCCGGCGGCGGCGGGTGCAGGGTGATGAACTGGTCGCAGCCGATGCCGGTGCGGCGGTCGGACAAGGCGCGGACCGCGGCCTCCGACAGGTCGAGCCGGCGGGTGCGCTCGTCGATGATGACGAAGTCGTTGCCGGCGCCGTGGGCTTTGATGAACGGGGTCATGCCGGGTGGGATATAGGCGCGCAAGCCCGGCTGGGCTATGGCCCCCGGATGGGCGTCAGACCGCCGCCATCGCGAGAAACCAGAGCGGCAGCGTCAGGAACGACAGCGCGATGCCGATGCCGACCATGAGCGTGATGAGTGCCGGGTTGAGGCCGTGCTGCATGGCGACGATGGCGCCGCCGATCTGCGGCCCCATCGCCGCCTCGAACAGCGTGACCTGCGCCGTTTCTCCGTGGCGGGACAGCAGGCCCACGTATAGCAGGGCGAGCAGCCCCGGCCCCAGCACCAGCTTGAAGCCGAGGCCCAGGCCGAGCGCGACCCGGTTGCCGCGCAACTGGTCGAGCCGGAGCTGCAGGCCCACCGAGACGAGCGCCAGCGGGGCCACGGTGTCGCCCAGCCGGCGCAGCATCCCGGCGAGCCAGGCGGGATACTCGACCGGCGACAGCAGGACGGCGAGCACGAGCGCGATGAGCGGCGGGAAGGTCACGACCCGCAGCAGGACCTCTCGGCGCGACGCCGTGCCGGAGGAGCACAGGCAGGCGACGGCGATGCCCGCGGTGCTGAGCACGAGGTAGGTGCCGAGCTGGTCGATGAGGATGCCGGTCGGCAGCCCTTGCGCGCCGTAGAACGCCTCGATCATCGGCAGCCCGACGAACGACGTGTTGGCCAGGCCCGCGGTCATGATGAGCGCGCCCGTGGTGGCGCGGGGCAGCCGCATGACCTGGGCGACCACGATGAAGGTCACGGCGCTGAGCGCGAACAGCAGCCAGGGCATCGACACCGGCCAAAGCAGGTTCGTGGTGAGGCGCAGGCCGTGGATCTGCCCGAGGATCAGGGCAGGGAGCGCCACGTGGATGATGAAGCCGTTGAGGGCGGCGTGCGCGTTGTCCGGCACGCGCCGGGCGACGCGGAGCAGCACGCCGGCGAGCAGGCAGGCGGCAAGCATGGAGATGTTGGTCATGGCCGGGCGTCCCTTGCTGGTCGGAACGCGAGGCATGGGCGCGGGGACGGCCGTTGTCTGTGACTTGGGTTACAGCATGGGGGGCTACAGGGCGGTCATTTCCACTTCGCCGTCCGCCCGCGTGCCCGGCGCGTGGGCGCATGGAAGTCGTCGGGCTTGGTGCGGACCCAGGCGACGAAGCGCGCAAGCTCCGGGTCGTCGCGCAGCGCCGCCGGGTCGGCGAGGCGCCGGGCGATCTCGGCTTCCGTGTAGCGGGCGTGGATGGCGGAATGGCAGACCTGATGCAGCCGCACGGTGCCCCGGTGGGTGCCGCCCTTGAGCTTGGGGGTCAGGTGGTGGAGGGAGGACCGCGCCTGCGGCGGAATGGGCCGGCCGCACAGGGCGCAGCGTGTGGGAGCGTCGGCGGGCGGGTGCGCGGCGTGAGGT
>CAXTUQ010000677.1:0-3203 GCA_964247405.1 uncultured Acetobacteraceae bacterium | reverse complement strand
GCCATGACCCGGCGGCGCAAGGCGGCTGCTTCGGCCCGCGGCGCGGCCTCGTCATGGTCCACCAAGGCGTTCACCGCCGGGTTCGCGCGCCGGATCTGCGCGAGGAAAGCGTCGATCACCTCGACGGGATCGGCCCGCTTCGCCCGGACCGCCGCGGCGATAGCCGGCGCGTCCCATCGCAGCGGGTCAGGACCGCTCATCCGGGGATGAACCGGTCGAGGTCGCCCCCATCCAAGCGCACGGACTGCGCCGCCACAAGCCGGTTCGCGTCCAGCAGCCAGGGGGTCGCCACGGCCGCCCGCTCGGCCTGCGCCGCATAGTCACGCCGGAAGCCCGGCATGATTGCCGCCGCCTCGGCCCGCAGCGCGGCCTCATCAATCGTGGTGATCCGGCCGGCGTTCAGCACCAGCTTGCCGCCCGCCACCACGCTGTGCACGCCGCGCCCGGACTCGGCGAACACCACCTGGCGCGCGGCGCTGTTGAGCGGCACGTAGGCGATGTCGCGCAGATCCAGCATCACGAGGTCAGCCTGCATCCCCGGCACGATGGCCCCGACCTCGCCTTCGAGGCCCAAGGCCCGCGCGCCGCCGACCGTCGCGGCATGGATCGCCATCGCAGCATCGACGCCGGTAGGGCTGGGATCGGCGGCGGCGGTCAGCAGGCAGAGCAGCTTCATCGCCGTGAACATGCTTTGGCAATCCCCGCAACTGCAGTTGTCGCAGCCCAAGGCAACGTTCACGCCGGCGTCGATCACCCGGCGCATCGGCGCGACGCCGCTCTTGAGCTTCAGGTTGCTCGCCGGGTTGTGCGCGAGGCTGGCGCGCGCCTGGCCCAGCAGCGCCATCTCCTCCCCGTCCAGCCAGACGCCGTGCGCGACCGTCAGCCGGTCGTTGAGCAGGCCGACCTCCTGCAGCCAGCGCAGCATGGACCCGCCCTGCGCCGGGTAGAGCGACCGCGCCTTCGCCGCTTGCGCCCGCGTCTCGTACACGTGTGTCGTCACCGGCAGCTTGTGGCGCTCCGACAGGGCGGCGATCCCCTCCAGCAGCGCGCGGCTGGACCGTTGCGGGCCGGAGGGGCTGAGCGCCCAGCGCAACCAGGGCGGCAGCGGGTCGAGCCGCCGGATTTGCGCCTCCACGAAATCGAGTTGCGCCCGGGCGTCGGCCGGGGCGCCGCGGACCAGCGCCTGCACCGCTTCCGGCGCGTCCACGGACACGAACGGCGCGATGTCCAGTGCCGCCACGTCCCGCACCGCCGCCGAGAACACGACCCGCAGTCCGCTTTCCGCGTAGGCGGCGAGAATGGCATCGAGCGTCGGCTCGTCCATCGGTACCAGCGAGTTCATGTCCTGCACCGTCGTGATGCCGTGGCGCAGGCAGTCCACGGCACCGATCAGGGTGCGGAGCCGCAGCTCCCGCGCGCTGCGCGGCCCGAGGTAGGCCGGCTGGGAATGCAGCGCCCACACGTCGAACGGCATATCCTCCAGCAGCCCTTTTTGCAGGACATCGTAGGAATGGTAGTGCGCGTTGACGAAGCCGGGTAGCACCAGCAGGTCCCGGGCCTCGATCACCCGTGCCGCGCCCGCGGCGGCCCGGCGGCGGAGCTTCTCCTTTGCCGCCCCCTGCTCGCCCGGCGCATCGACGCCGGCGATCCGCCCGTCGCGGACCAGGATGTCGCGCACCGGCGGGTCGTGCGGGTCGGCGCCGGGCAGGTAGGTGCGGGCGTCCGCGATCAGCATGTCCTGCATCTCAGGCCGCCAGCGCAAACAGGCTGCCCCACCCCGCAATCTCCGCGGGGTCGCCGCCAGCGAGGCGGAGGGCCTTCCACAGCGCGGTGGCGACGGAGTCATAGACCGGGCATCCCAGCGCCGCTTCCAGTTTCGGCGCCAACGGGGCCGCCCGCAGGTTGGTGCAGACGACGGCGATGGCCTGCGGGGCCGCATCCGCGACCTCATGCGCCATCCGTTCCAACTGCGCCTCGGTCACGGCGGCAAAGGAGAAGTTGTCCTGCAGCCGCAGATGCCGCTCCGCCACGCACGCGATGCCGAGCTCCGCGTAGTTGGCGACGATGCGCGCCTGCACGTCGTCCCGGTAGGGCGTCACCAGGCCCAGGCGTTGCACCCCGGTGCGGGCCAGCGCCTCGTTCAGCGCGAGGACGCTCGACGTGGCGGGGATGCCCGTCGTGTCCTGGATCTGCCGGCACAACCCAGCGTCCCGGTCGAAGCCGAACCAACTGGCCGAGGTGCCGCTCCAGACGATGGCGTCCACCCGGGCATCGGCCAGCAGCGCCGCCGCGTGCAGCACGGGTGCCGGGTCGAATTGCGCCAGCGCCTCGGTGCTGAGCGCGATCTCCGTCACCCGGAACCGGCTGAAGTGCAGGGTCACGCCGGGCAGCCCGGCCGCCATGGCGGTCGAAAGCGGCTCCAGCACCGTGTTGGAGGAAGGGGTGAGCAGGCCCAGGCGGATCGGGCGGCTCATGCGTCCGTGCCCCCGAACAGCCGCACCAGCGGCGCCGGCAGCCCGGTCATGGCCTTGGCGGCGGGCCGCCGGAAGCTGCCCGCGATTGCCTTGCGCGGACGCAGCGCCGCAAGTGTCTCCGCCTGGCGCACCGCGGCGGCCACCCCGTCCACCAGCGGCACCTCGACCTGCCCGGCGATCTGGTCCGCCAGGCCCGCCAGCGGGGCGCCGCCCAGGATGCAGACCTCCGCCCCCACAGCCACCGCCGACGCGCACAGCGCCGTGATCCGGGCCGCCTTTTCCTCCGCCACCCCGGCCACATTGGCAAAAGCCTCGTCAAGCCAATGGATGCCGGAGCAACGGGCCGCAAGGCCGTAATGGTCCACCGTTTCCTGATACCAAAGGCCGAGCGCCGGGGCGAAGGTGATAATGGCGAAGCGGCGGCCGAGCATGCAGGCGGTCAGCATCGCCGCCTCTGCCATGCCGACCACGGGGATGGGCAGCAATTCCCGCGCGGCGCCCAGGCCGGGGTCGCCGAACGCGGCCACCACCGCGGCATCGGCGCCGTCCGCGTGCTCGGCGAACAGATCCAGCACGGCGCGCGCCCCGATCACCGCCTCCGCCCGCGTCGCGATGTAGGGCACGCCCGCCGCCGCCGTGACCGCCTGGATCGCCGTGCCGGGAGAGGCGTAGGTGCACGCCACGGCGGCGATCCGGTCCGTCACCGCCTGGCTGGTGTTGGGGTTGGCG
>CAXTUQ010000676.1:0-3238 GCA_964247405.1 uncultured Acetobacteraceae bacterium | reverse complement strand
CCCAGGCCGAGGAGGGCCGGCCCGTCAGTGCGGAAGGCCGCAGCGACATGCCCGCCTACGCCACCGTGATCGCGGAAAGCCAGGCCGAGATCAACACGCTTTCCGTGGGGGAGGCGGTGATGCGGATGGACTTGGCGGACCAGCAGGTGCTGATGTTCCGCAACAGCGCCACGGCGGAGTTCAACGTGATCTACCGCCGCCCTGACGGCAACATCGGCTGGATCGACCCGGCAGCGCAGCGTTAGCCGGCCCGGCCCGCCGCCACGCAGCGCACCCGGCCGCGTTCCGGCGCGAGGGCCGCGGCCGTTGCGGTAATCCAGGGTTGAAAAACTTTTATCGCCCTTAACCATTTAATGGTATGTTGATCGGGTATCAGCTACTGGTCCCGCCCATGAGTGCATCGCAATCAACCCAGGACTGGTCCCCGCCGCGTGCCGTGCCGGGAGGACGCGCCGGCGAGGCGCAGGCGGCCAGCCGGCTGACCCTGTTCCGGGAGCTGAAGCTGCGCGACCTGGCGCTGGACCGCATCCGGCAGGGCCTGTGCGTGTTCGACACGCAGCAGCGCCTGGTGCTGTTCAACCGCCGCTACGCGGAGATGTATGACCTGAAGCCCAGCCAGTTGCGCCTCGGCATGACCCTCCGGGACGTGTTGGACCTGCGTTACGACGCCGGAACCGGGCCGAACATGACGGCGGAGGAATATGCCCTTTGGCGCGACCGCATCGGCATCGCCGACCAGACCGTCGATAGCGAGGTGACGCTGCGCAACGGCCGCGTGCATGCCATCCACCATGAGCCGACCATGGGCGGCGGCTGGGTCGCCACCTTCGATGACGTGACCGAGCGGCGCCAGGAGGAGGCGCGCATCCGGCACATGGCGCTGCATGACGAGCTGACCGGCCTGCCCAACCGCGCGCAGTTCACCGGCAAGCTGGAAAGCGCCCTGGCCCGCCTGCGCGGGGAAAACCGGCTGCATGACTACCGCCCGCCGCTGCCGGATGGGGACTGCCTGGTCGCGGTGCTGATCTTCGACCTCGACCACTTCAAGGACGTGAACGACACGCTCGGGCACGCCGCGGGCAACGCGTTGCTGAAGCTGGTGGGCGAGCGGATCGGCCGTTGCCTGGGTCCGCATGACATGCTGGCCCGGATATGCGGTGACGAGTTCGCGGTGCTGCTCGACGAAGGGGTGGCGACGGCGCAGCAGGCAGCGGACGTGGCGGGCCGGATCATCGACGCGGCCGCGCTTCCTTATGAGCTGGACGGGCACGAGACGGTGATCGGCACCAGCATCGGCATCGCCCTCTGCTCCCGCGAGGACGGCATCGTCGATCCTGCGCTGCTGCTCAGCCAGGCCTACATCGCGCTGCACGAGGTCAAGACGACGGGTCGCGGCGCTGCCTGCTTCTTCCAACCCACCATGCACGCGGCGCTGCACCGACGGAAGGAGATGGAGCGGGACCTGCGCCGGGCGCTGGCGGAAGGCGGGCTGGAGGTGCATTTCCAGCCGTTCACCGCCATCGGCTCCCGCCGCATCATGGGGGCGGAGGCCCTGGCCCGCTGGTCCCACCCGGTGCACGGCACCGTGCCGCCTTCGGAGTTCATCCCGCTTGCGGAAAGCGCCGGGCTGATCTGCGAATTGGGCGCCTGGGTGCTGCGCACCGCTTGCGCCCAGGCCGCGCAGTGGGACGGCCTGTGCCTCGCGGTCAACCTGTCGCCGGAGCAGGTGCGCCGCCCCGGCATCGTCGAGCAGGTCGCCAGTGTCCTGCGGGAAACCGGCCTGTCGCCGTCCCGCCTGGAACTGGAAATCACCGAGGGCTGCCTGCTGCACGAGACGCCGCAGACGCTTGCGACGCTGAACCGCCTGCGCGCGTTGGGCGTGAGCATCGCGCTCGACGACTTCGGCACCGGCTTCTCCAGCCTGAGCTACCTGCGCCGTTATCCCTTCACCAAGCTGAAGGTGGACCGCAGCTTCGTGGCGTCGATGGCCGGCGACGCGGCGACCGCCGCCATCGTGCAGGCGGTGGTGACGCTCGGCCGCAGCCTGTCCATGCGCGTCATCGCAGAAGGCGTCGAAACCGAAGCACAGTTCGCGATGCTGGGCACCATGGATTGCGACGAGGCCCAGGGCTACCTGCTTGGCCGCCCTTGCCGCAGCACCGAGTTCAACCGCTTGGTCGCCCGGCAGCGCGGCGAGCG
Source organism: uncultured Acetobacteraceae bacterium (assembly GCA_964247405.1). GTDB lineage: Bacteria > Pseudomonadota > Alphaproteobacteria > Acetobacterales > Acetobacteraceae > CAHJXG01. Next base: position 1,039 of record CAXTUQ010000676.1, on the reverse strand, counting down.
GGACGACGCCGCCCAGCCGGCCTAATGCACCAGCGCCGGCACCATCTCGTGCTGCACGATGGCCGCCACGGCCAGGTCGCAGTCGGCCGCCACCGCCATCGGCGAGCCGTCCGCCGCGAAGATCGCGAATGCCGTTTCCCCGTCCATCCAAACCGGCTTGACATAGGCGAGCTGCGACATGCCGAGCTGCATGAGCTGCGCCTGGGTCAGCTTGCGGATGTCGATATCGTCCTGCGTCAGGTCCTGCTCCAGCCCGTCTTCAGCTTGGAAATCCTTGGAGGGTGTGTTCACGGCCATATCTCCCGGGCGGCCCGGCCGCCCCAATGTCAAACGATGCAAGCCACGGTGAACAGGTCGCCCGCGGGAGGCTGATTCCAAGCTCATAACGCCGAATGCGAAGACCCGACGCTACCCAACTGATTTAAATGCCGTTGCAGCTTAGCAATCAAGTTGTTTCTGAAGTCGAATCCATCACCTGATCGCGACCGGTGGGATTCGGCTTGGTTATTTCGATGGTCCGCACCCGAATCTCAGGCTGCGGGCGCGCGAGATCGATGTGCAGCAGTCCGTTGTCGAGCCAGGCGCCCTTGACCTCGATCCCCTCTGCCAGCACGAAGGCGCGCTGGAACTGCCGGGCGGCGATGCCGCGATGGAGATACACCCGGCCCTGCGTGTCGTCGGCCTGCCGCCCGCGCACCACGAGCTGGTTGTCCTCCTGGGTGATCTGCAGGTCGCCCATGGTGAACCCGGCTACCGCCAGCGTGATGCGCAGCCCCGTCGGGTGCATTTGCTCGATGTTGTAGGGCGGGTACCCGTCCGCGGGGGACTTCGCGGCCCGCTCCAGCATTTGCTCCAGGTGGTCGAAGCCGAGGAACAGCGGCGACGTGAACATGCGCGTGGACGACATTGGTGGTGGCCCCCTCCTGACGAGCGAAGCAGAAACGAGGGACCCGGCGTGGCATCCCAGCCTCCCCGATGTTGGCAGGGCCGCGGGGCGTTGCAAGAGCAGCCGGACCGGGAACGAACCCAGAAACGAACA
>CAXTUQ010000675.1:0-3239 GCA_964247405.1 uncultured Acetobacteraceae bacterium | reverse complement strand
TTGCCAACGTGCTGATCGAGGCCATGGCCTGCGGCACCCCGGTCGCCGCCACCGCGGTCTGGGGGTCGCCGGAAGCCGTGACCACCCCGGCGGCCGGCGTGCTGTTGCGGGAGCGGTCCGCCGCGGCCTTGGTGGACGGCGTGCGCGCCCTGCAAGCAGCACCCCCCGACCGCGCCGCGACCCGGCGTCACGCCGAAACCTTCACCTGGGAGCGCACCGCGGCGGAGCACCTGCAAGCCATCCGCGACACCCTGGCCGCGTGAACACCGACCTGCTGACCCTGACCTTCGGCAACGCCTGTCCGGCAACCCGCGTGCTGTCGGAGGAGCCGGCGGTGACGTGGCACAAGCCCTGGCCCGGCCTCCTGCTGAACCTGTCGGGCCAGGCGTTCGACCCGGCGCGGCTCAACGCCGGGGATCGCCCGTCCCACACGCGGCGCTTGGAATGCCTGCGCTCGGTGCATCTGCTGTGGTCCAACTTCTTCCTGGCCGATGGCTGCGTCAGCACGATCTACGACGGCGATGCCCGTGAGGCCGTGCGGCAGGTCGTGGCGCATGAGGACCTGTCCCGCTACATCGGCATCACCCGGCACGGCGAGGACTTCGCGACCCCCCGCGCCCGCCTGCGGGACGCGCAGCGCGTCGAAGGGCCGGTGCTGTTCGCGACCTCGGACGAGCCGCATAACTGGGGGCTTTGGCTGCTCTACGTCCTGCCAGCCGTCGTGCACTTCACCCGCAATCGGCACCTGTATCGGAGACTGTTTGTTTTTGCCACCCATCCCAACATGCGCGCCCTCCTGACACTGCTCGGCGTGCAGGACGATGAGATTATCCTGCACGACTGCGGCACTGCCTACTGGTTCGAGGAGATCCACGTCTTCCGGCAGTCCATGCGGGATTGCTACGTCAGCCCGGCCGCACGCGGCCTTTATGCCCAACTCCGCGACGCGGTGGTCGCCCGACACGGCCCGTCGCCCGCGCGCAAGCTGTATGTCGCCCGCCTGCGCCGCACCCGGGAGCTGAACGCCTACCGCGGGCTGCTGAACGAGCAGGCCTTGGCCGACCGCCTGACAGCCCTGGGCTACCTCGTGATCGAGCCTGAGTTCCTGGCCGTCGAGGAGCAGATCCGCCTGTTCGCCGGTGCCGAGCGCATCGTGGCGATTGGGGGCGCCGGGCTGTTCAATGCGGTGTTCTGCCGGCCTGGCGCCCGGCTGCTGGACATCGAGAGCACGCCGCTGTTCCTCGACGCCCATTCCAACGTCTTCGCGGGCGCCGGGCTGGAATATGGCTTGATGATCGGGCGGGAGGACTCGGCGGACAGCAGCCTGGCCCACCGCCGCTGGACACTCGACCTCCATGCCGCGATGCCGGCGGTCGCAGGGTTCATGGAAAACCGGTAACGATCATTGCCATGCTGTCCGATTCGCTGTTGCCCCAGTCGCTGCTGATCGTCGCCTGCGTGCTCCTGGCGCTCCTGTGCCTGCTGGTCCTGGCGCTGCTGCTCCGCCATCCGCCGGAGCTGCAACGCCTGCTGCTGCTGGCCGAGGGAGGCGCCGCCGGGCAGCGGCAGGAGGCGGAAGCGACCCGCGCCCAATTGGCCGAGGTGGAGCGCGCCCTGTCGGTCCGCGCGGAGCACGCCCGCCTGGAGATGCAGGCGACGCTCGGCACCCTGTCCACCAGCATGGCCCGCGACCAGGGCGACGCCCGCGCCCTGTTGGAAGCGAAGCTGCGGGAGATGAGCGAGCAGGCGGCGGTGCGCCTGGCCGCGATCCAGCGCAGCGTGACCGAGCAACTGCACCAGGCGGTCGAGACGCAGATGCAGGGCAGCTTCCAGCGTGTCATCGACCAGTTCGCCCAGGTGCAGCGCGCCATGGGCGACGTGCAGGCGATGACGGCGCAGATCGGCGACCTGAAACGCATTTTCACCAACGTGAAGACCCGCGGCGCCTGGGGCGAACTGCAACTGCGCACGCTGCTGGAGGACGTGCTGCCCGCCGGCGCCTGGCACGCCAACCGCAAGCTGCGGGAGGACAGCGACGACATCGTGGAGTTCGCCATCACCATGCCGGTGCGCGGCGCCGCCCGGCCGCTGCTGGCCATCGACGCCAAGTTCCCGGCTGAGGACTACGACCGCCTGCTGCTCGCCGCGGAAGCCGGGGACCTCGAAGGGGAGCGCGCCGCGCGCCGCCGGCTCGAAACCCGGCTGCGGCTGGAGGCGAAGACGATCAGCGGCAAATACGTCAATCCGCCGATTACCGTTGATTTCGCGGTGATGTACCTGCCGACCGACGGGCTGTATGTCGAGGCGGCGCGGATGCCCGGCTTGATCGAGACGCTGAACCGCGAGCATCGGGTGCTGGTCATGGGACCCAGTTTAGCGCCGGCGCTGCTGCGCACCATCCAGCTCGGCATGTTGACCCTGTCGCTGGAGCAGAAGGCCGAGGAGATCCAGCGCCTGCTCGGCGCCACGCGGACGGAGATGGGCCGGATGGACGAGGTGCTCGACAAGCTCGCGAAACAGGCGGGCACGTTCAGCAACACCATCGACACAGCCCGGCGCCGCACCCGCGCCGTGGGTCGCCGCCTGCGCGGGGTGGAGGCGCTGGAGCCTGCCCAGGCGGACGCCATGCTCGATCTTGAGGAGGCCAACGAACAGGCCTGAAAACACTGAAGGCCCCGGGTATGAACCCGGAGCCTTCACATTGTTCGACAGCCTCGACCGCCGGACGATGGGGTTTAGCCAGCCAGAACCCGAAGGCTCAGGGCGGGCGTCCAGGTCACGGGGCGCGACTGTAGGGTCAAACAATGAGACACTGGATCACCTCCTTTCATCAAGTTGAGCCAGTGAATTGGTGCCTGGCAGCTGTTTGTGCAAGCCTGGAAAACCGCCGGGCTTTGGGCCATCTGCCGGGAATGCCGAACAATGATGCGATTCCGACGATTGAGGCCCCTTGGCGCGAGGTCGCCATGGTCTGCGGCAAGTGCAGCCGCAAGCTGCACGGCGGATTTGGCAAGAAAGGCAAGCACGACCTGGCTGAGGTGCTCAGGGATGCGCTGAAAGCCGCCGGGCGCCGGCGCGAGATGCGGGTGGTCGAGGTCGGCTGCCTTGGTCTGTGTCCCAAGCGCGCCGTCACGGCAGTGAGCAGCGCGCAGCCTGGCCAGGTATTGGCTGTGCCGGGCGGCGCCGATGCGGCGCAGGTGCTGGCCCGGCTCAGCCCGGCGGCAGCATCAGCGCCGTAG
>CAXTUQ010000674.1:1939-3253 GCA_964247405.1 uncultured Acetobacteraceae bacterium | reverse complement strand
GCAGCCCCGGCTGCAGCCGAGCCAGCGTGCCCGCCCGGATGGACGCGGCCCGGCTCGCGGCGTGCGGGGCGGGGGGACCGCTGCACATTTCCGGCTGCGCCAAGGGCTGCGCCTACCCCGGCGGCCCGGCCCTGGTCGGCGAGGCCGGGCGCTACAGCCGGGTGGAGGACTGGCGCGCCGGTATGGCACCACCGCCCCAAGGCCTCACGCTGGACGCGGCGGCGTCGGCATGAGTGGGCGCCCCTACATCCGCGACGGTGCCGCGATCTACGCGCAGTCCTTCGCCGCCATCCGCGCCGAGGCCGACCTGTCCCGCTTCACGCCCGAGCAGGCCCGGGTCGCCGTACGGGTGATCCACGCTTGCGGCGTTGTCGGCATCACGGAGGATTTGGAGTTCAGCCCGGACTTCACCGCCGCTGCCCAGGCGGCGCTGTTGGCCGGGCGGCCCATCCTGTGCGACAGCAAGATGGTCGCGCACGGCATCACCCGCGCCCGCCTGCCGGCCGGCAACGATGTCATCTGCACCCTGGACGCGCCGGAAACGCCGGGCATCGCCGCCCGCATCGGCAACACCCGCTCCGCCGCGGCGCTGGAGCTGTGGCGCCCGCATCTGGACGGTGCGCTGGTCGCCATCGGCAACGCGCCGACCGCGCTGTTCCACCTGCTCGACCTGCTGGACGCCGGGGTGCCGTGGCCAGCGGCGATCATCGGCATGCCGGTCGGCTTCGTCGGTGCTGTCGAGTCGAAGCAGGCGCTGGCTGCGGACGGGCGGGTGCCGTTCGCCACCGTGCACGGCCGGCGCGGCGGCAGCGCCATGGCCGTCGCCGCCGTCAATGCCCTGGCCAGCGAGCGCGAATGACGGGAACCTTGCACGTCGTCGGCATGGGTCCAGGGGACCCGGAGCTGCTGACGTTGCGGGCCGCGCGCATTCTTGCGACCGCCGCCGTCGTCGCGTTCTTCGCCAAGCGCGGGCGCCCCGGCCATGCCCGCACCATTGCGGACGCCCACCTTAACCCCGCAGCCGAGGAACTCCGCTTCGAGTACCCCTATACCACGGAGATCGACGTGGACGACCCGCGCTACGAACCGGGCATCCGCGCCTTCTACGAGGCCGCCGCCGCCATCGTCGCAGTGCGGCTCGACGCCGGGCAGGACGTGGCGCTGTTGTGCGAGGGCGATCCGTTCTTCTATGGCTCCGCCATGTACGTATTCGACCGGCTGCATGCGGCCTACCCGACCGTGGTCACGCCGGGCATTACCAGCATGAGCGGCTGTTGGGCGCAGGCGCGGCTGCCGATGACGCATGGGAACGAC
>CAXTUQ010000674.1:0-1929 GCA_964247405.1 uncultured Acetobacteraceae bacterium | reverse complement strand
GGCCGGACGCCTCGCCGGCAGCGACGCCGCGGTCATCATGAAGGTCGGACGCAACCTGCCGAAGATCCGCGCGGCGCTGCAATCCGCTGGGCTGGCGGACCGCGCGCTGTATGCCGAGCGCGGCACCATGCCGGACGGCCGGATGCTGCCCTTCGCGCGTCTAGACACTGACCGGGCGCCGTACTTCTCCCTCGTCCTGGTGCCCGGGCGGCAACGGGCACGGTGAGCGGGCGGCTCGCCATCGTCGGCCTCGGCCCCGGCGACTCGGCCATGCAGACGCCGCAGGCGACGGCGGCCTTGGCGGCGGCGACCGACCTTGTGGGCTACGCGACCTATCTCGACCGCGTGCCGCCGCGGCCCGGCCAGGTGCGCCATGCCAGCGACAACCGGGTTGAGCTGGACCGCGCCCGCCACGCGCTGTCGCTCGCCGCTGCCGGGCGGGATGTCGCGGTCGTGTCGTCCGGCGACCCCGGCGTGTTCGCCATGGCGAGCGCGGTGTTCGAGGCGGTGGAAGGAGGGGAGCCGGACTGGCGCGTGCTCGACATCACTGTGGTGCCCGGCATCTCCGCCGTGCTCGCCGCCGCCGCCCGGCTGGGCGCGCCGCTGGGCCACGATTTCTGCGTGCTGTCGTTGTCCGACAACCTGAAGCCGTTCGAGGTCGTGCTGGCCCGGCTCACCGCCGCTGCCTCGGCCGGGTTTGTCATCGCGCTGTACAACGCCGCCTCGCGCGCCCGGCCCTGGCAGCTCGGCGCGGCGCTGGACGCGCTGCGGCCCATTCTGCCCGGCAGCACGCCGGTAGCGCTTGCCACCGCGATCAGCCGGGCGGATGAGCGGGTCGAGGTCTGGATGCTGTCCGACGTTGACCCGGCGCGGGCGGACATGCGTACCCTGGTCTTGATCGGCTCCGCCGCCACACGCCGGATCGAGCGTGACGGGGCGGCGCCTTGGCTCTACACACCCCGTTCCCATGGGGCAGCGACATGATCCAGCCAGGCCAGCGCACCCGCGGCATCCGGCACCGTCTTTCCGGGCGGCACCTCGGGCCGCGCGACCATGACCACCGGGATGCCCAGCGCCCGCGCGGCAGCCAGCTTGGGCGCGACAGCAGTGCCGCCGGAGTTCTTGGTCACGATCACCTCGATGCCTTCCTGTTCCAGCAGGCGGCGTTCCGCGTCCTCCCGGAACGGCCCGCGCGCCGCGACGCAGTGTGCCACGGGCGGCAGCAGCGCCGCGTCCGGCGGCTCTACGCTGCGGATCAGGTAATGGTGCCAGGGGGCCAGGCGAAACGGCGCCAACTCCTGCTGTCCCACCGTCAGGAACACCCGCCGCGGCTCCGTGCCCAACGCCTGTGCGGCGGCCGGCATGTCGGCAACGTCCGTCCAGCGGTCGCCGGGTCCCGCGATCCAGGGCGGGCGCGACACGGCGACCATGGGTACGCCGGCAATCTGAGTTGCGGCCAGCGCGTTGCGGCTGATCCGGGCGGCGAACGGGTGGGTCGCGTCGATCAGCGCCGCCACATCCTGTGCCCGCAGGTAGGCCGCCAGCCCGTCCACGCCGCCGAACCCGCCGCGCCGCGCCGGCACGGCCGGCAGCACCGGCGCCCGGGTGCGCCCGGCGAGCGACAGCACCGGCCGCACCTGCGGGTGATCAGCCAGCGCCGCGGCGATGGCCGAGGCCGAGCTGATCTTCATCGCCGTCGGGACGCCGCAGGGCGACGACGGCGGGGCGAACCTCGACGGGATCTGGGCCGTCGGCCGCGAGATCGCCGCCCACCTCCACCAGTCCGACGACCGCAAGACGATCATCGTCAAGAGCACGGTGCCCGTCGGCACCAACTGCGAACTCGCCCGCCAGATGGCCGAGGTCACCGACGTCGCCTTCGACGTGGCCAGCAACCCCGAATTCCTCAAGGAAGGGGCGGCCATCGAC
>CAXTUQ010000673.1:0-3253 GCA_964247405.1 uncultured Acetobacteraceae bacterium | reverse complement strand
TTGAATGCCGGGAAGCGTGCTGTCCCGCAGCGACAGGTTCGCGCCGATCCGCCCGCCGGCCTGCTGCCCGGCGATCGGCACGCCGTCCAGGCTGAGTTGCGGCACGGCTGCCGCCGGGGTGTCCGGCGCCAGCGTCGCCGAAGCCAGCGCGAGCGGCCCGGTCGTGCTGCGCAGCGGCAGCACCACGCCCCCGGCGATGGCCAGCGCGTCCCCGTTCGCCTGGCGCAGCACCCGCGCGCCGGTCAGGTCCGACAAGGTGCTGATGCTGCGGTCCCGCTGGTCCTCCAGGTCCGCCGTGCTGGTGCCGCTGTTCTTCGCCGCGATGATCTGGTCGGACAAGGTGCCGATGTCGTGCAGGGCGCTGTTCGCGGCGGCGACGTCCGACACCGCGGAGTCCTGTGCGGACTGCCGGGCGTCCGAGACCGCCTTGGCCAAGGTGTTCACCCCGCGGGCCAGCGCGTCCGCCCCGTCCACCACCGCGCGCTGCTGCGCCACGTTCGACGGGTCGGATTGCAGCGTCGTGAAGCCGTCCCGCAGCGTCCCGAGCAGGCTCGATATGTCGAACCCGCTGCCGGGCGTGCCGGAGGCTGCGTCGATGGAGGCCAGCGCGTCGGACTGGGTCTGCTGGCCCACCACGGTTGCCGACGCCGCCAGCGCGTCCGCCTGCAGCCGCTCGTCCACGCTGCGGGTGGCGACCCCGGTGCGGACGCCCGTGCCCTGCCCGGCGGCGGCGGCGCTGTTGACATCGACGGTTTCGCGCACGTAGCCGGCGGTGCCGGCATTCGCCACGTTCTGCGACACCGTGGCGATCCGCCGGCTGACGCTGTCCAGGCCGGACGCCGACGAGTTGAGGACGCTCTCAAGGGACATGGGACTGGCCTACCCCTACCGCTTCATGTCGAGCGTCTGCTGCAGCATGTCGTCCGCCGTCGTGACCATCTTCGTGTTGGCGGAGTAGGCGCGCTGCGCGACGATCAGCTTGGTGAATTCCTGGCCGATGTCGACGTTGCTGCTCTCGACCGAGCTGACCACCAGGCTGCCCGCGCCGTTGCTGCCGGCAGCCAGCGTCTGCGGCGTACCGCTCTCCTTGGTCCAAGTGAACGCCTGGCCGTCTTGCCGCTGCAGCGCGTCCGGGTTGGTGAACGTCGTGACCGGCACCCGAGCCACGGTGCGGGACTGGCCGTTGTCGTAACTCACCACCACGTCGCCATTCGCCTTGGTTTCCACGCCGCTGTAGCTGCCCGGCCCCACGCCGTCCTGCGTGAGCGATTTCAGGCTGTAGGTTGACCCTGCGAACTGCGTCAGCCCGTTGGCCTGGCCGAAGTTGCCGAGGTTCAAGTCGATGGCCTGCGGACCCGAGCCGAGATCGGCGGTCAGGCTGAGCTTCGCGGCGCCGCCGGCCGCATAGGTGCTGCCGGTCACGGCGCCGCTCACCGCCGTGACGCTGCCAATGGTCCCCTGCGGCGCTGCCGGATTGCCGGCCGTGCCGAAGTTGACCCCAGCCACCCCGATTGGCGCCGCGGCGCCCGGCTGCGAGATGGCGACCTGCCAGGCGTTCGGCGTGCCGGCAACCTGGGTCCAGGAAAGCTGCAGCGGGTGGGTCTGGCCCACCGCGTCATAGACCTGCACCTGCGAGGTGATCGGCGCGGTTGAGTCGGGCGTCGCGGGCAGGTTGGCCGCCAACGTGACCGCCGACGTGGCCACCGGGCTGGAGCCGGCCTGACTGATCTGGATAGGCTTCAGCGTCGTCTGGTCCGCCGCGCCGCGGGCATCCACCGGCCATCCGTTGAGGAAATTGCCGGAGCTGTTGACCAGGTAGTTGTCCTTGTTCAGCGAGAAGTCGCCTTCGCGGGTGTATTCGGGCAGCGCATTGAACACCGGCACGCCCTTGTTCTCGCCGGCCTGGCTGCTGACCGTGAAGAAGCCCTGCCCGGAAATCGCCAGGTCCAGCGGCTTGTCGGTTTGGGTGACGGTGCCCTGCACGGTGTTCGCGTAGTCCGGCCGCGCGACGACCGCGCCGGACTGGTTGACCGTCGCGCTGCTCTGCGTCAGCAGGTCCTCGAAGCTGGTGTCCACCCGCTTGAAGCCCACGGTCTGGCTGTTGGCGACGTTGTCGCCGATGTTGGTGAATGCGGCCGACTGGGCAGTCAGTCCGCTGATTGCGGTGTTCATGGCGCCGAACAGCGACATTGGCAGTGCTCCTTGGGTTGCGCTCGGCCGGGCCGGGCGGGGATCGCCGGGGTCTATGGCAGGAATCGTGCCAACTCTTGGCAGCAGCGGAAACCATGGAAATCAACCGTAGGTGCGGGTCCAAACCGGCCCACTCGGCACGATGGGACCGGCAAAACCTGCCGGGTAAGGCCCTCCATGGGCCGAAAATGGCCGGAAATCCGCTGGCCCGGCTTTTGCTGAGACGGTGTCATGCATCCCTTGACCGAACCCACCCAGGCACTGCCTGCCCATCCCCGCCTAACGCGAAGCACCCCGGCCGCGCCGTCCCGGGACGTGCCGGGCCATTTTGGCGACGCGCTCAATCAGGCGTTGGCGTCGCCGGAGCCGGCCGTCTCGGCCACGCCTGCCGGTCCCGCCCCCGCCGGGACGATGGAGGGATCACCTGCAAAGACGCCTCCGATCGTCGTGGCAACGCCAGCCGATCCGGTGGCTGGTCCAAGCAAACCCGAGAAGGACGGGCCGACGGCTCCAACAACCGAAGCGCTGGCAACCGAAGCGCCGGCCACTGGAGAGAAGGACAAGCCGGCCGTCGAGGGCACCAAGCCGTCAGAGGGTTCGCAGGCATCCGCGCCGTTCCAGCCGCTCTTGCCCGCGCCGCCGCAAGCCGTGCCGCTTCAAGTCACGCCAATGGTCGCACAGCCCGCCGCCCCGCCGTCCACGGCCGGTGACGCCGTTCCATCGCCGGGACAGGACGACGCCACGACGCCCGTTGCCGGCATGAACGGCCGCCCGCCGCCGCCCGCCCTCGTGCCTGCAGCGACCCAGACCGCGGCGCCGTCCGCGTCCACGCCGCCAGCCCGCGCCGCGGCCTCACCCGGTGCCGGCGACACAGACGCTCCTGCCGCGCAGAAACACCCCGACGCCGTCACAACGGAGGAGGAGCCGTCAGCCGCACCCCTCGCCATTCCAGCCGATGCCGCACCGCTGCCAGCCGCCGCCTCCGCGATCCCGTCGAACGCCGCGCCGGTGCCGGTGCCGGTAAGCCTTGCGCCGCACCCGGCGCCGGCGCCATCCCAGGCCC
>CAXTUQ010000672.1:0-3256 GCA_964247405.1 uncultured Acetobacteraceae bacterium | reverse complement strand
GTCCAGCACCAGTTGCGGGGGCGCGGCGCCGCCGCGGGCCGGGCGCGGCGTGGGCGCGCGCAGCTCGGCGCTGATCATGATCTCCGCCAGTTCCTTGACGCTGCGCTCCGCCGGGGCGACGCGGGCGACGTTGCGGCCCAGCCGCATCACCGTCGCCGCCGAGCACAGCGTGCGCACCTCCTCCAGCTTGTGGCTGATGTACAGGATCGAGCAGCCCTCCGCCGCGAGGCGCCGCAACGTGACGAACAGGCGGCCCACCTCCTGCGGCGTCAGCACGGAGGTCGGCTCGTCCATGATCAGCAGCTTCGGCGATTGCAGCAGGCAGCGCACGATCTCGATCCTCTGCCGCTCGCCCACTGACAAGTCGTGCACCACACGGCCGGGGTCCAGCGGCAGGCCGTACTCGGTGGACACGCGGACGATGCGGTCCCGCAGCCCGTTCCGTTCCTCCGCGGTGCCCAGGCCCAGGGCGATGTTCTCGGTCACGGTCAGCGCCTCGAACAGGGAGAAGTGCTGGAACACCATGCCCACGCCCATCCGCTGCGCCTGGCCCGGCGAGCCGATGCTGACCTCCTGGCCTTCCCACAGGATGCGGCCGGCATCCGGCTTGACGAGGCCGTAGATAACCTTGACCAGCGTGCTCTTGCCGGCGCCGTTCTCGCCCAGCAAGGCGTGGATCTGGTTGCGCTCCACCGTCAGCGAAACGCGGTCGTTCGCCAGAGTGCCCGGGTACTGCTTGGTGATCCCCTCCATTTGCAGCAGCGGGGTGGCCGCCAATGCGGCAGGGCTGGTGCCGGGCGGCGCTTCGGCCTGGACGCTGCCGGGCGCCATCGGCATGTTCAGGTCAGCTTGCCGTCGATGCCCTGCACCAGCCACTGCATGGAGGACAGGGCGGCGTCGTCCATGCTCTTGCCCGACGCCACCTTCACCGCCCCGGCCTGGTCGGTCAGCGGTCCCGCAAACACCGGGTTGGCTCCCGACGCCACGGCGGCCCGCGTGTCCGTCGCGAGCGCCGCCACGTCCGGCGGCATGTTGGCGAACGGCGCCATGCCGAGCATCCCGCTGTCGAACCCGCCCCAGGTGTCCGTGCTTTTCCAGGTGCCGGCCAGCACCTCGCCGATGCGCTTCGTGTAGTAGGGTCCCCAGATGTCGGTGGAGGCGGTCAACTGGTCGTCCGGCGCGAACCGCGCCATGTCGGTGGACTGCCCGAACGCCTTGACGCCGCGGCTGGCGGCGGCCTGCAGCGGCGCCGGGCTGTCCGTGTGCTGGGTGATGATGTCGCAGCCCTGGTCGATCAGCGCCTTGGCGGCGTCGCCCTCCTTCGGCGGGTCGTACCAGGAATTGACCATGATGAACTTCAGCCGCGCCTTGGGGTTGACCGACTGCATCCCCAGCATGAACGCGTTGAGCCCCTGCACCACCTCCGGCACCGGCAGGGACCCGACATAGCCGGCCAGCCCGGCCTTGCTGAGCTTGCCGGCGATCACGCCCTGCACGTAGCGTGCCTGGTAGAAGCGGATGTTGTAGGTGGAAAGGTTGGCCTCGCGCTTGTACCCCGTTGCGTGCTCGAACAGGACCTTCGGGTTACGCTTCGCCGCCCGGACCGCGTAGTTCATGTAGCCGAACGAGGTCGCGAAGATCAGCTTGTGGCCGGACGCCGCGAGGTCGTTCATCACCTTCTCGGAGTCCGGCCCTTCAGGCACGCTCTCGACGAAGGTGGCCTTGATCTTGTCGCCATACTCCGCCTCGGCCGCCTTGCGCGCCGCGTCGTGCTGGTAGGTCCACCCGAAGTCGCCGACGGGGCCGAGGTAGATGAACCCGACCTTGAGCGGGTCCGCCGCGCGAGCGGGGCGGATCACCGGGAGCGCGGACAGGGCCGCCCCGGCGCCAAGGATGCGGGCGAAGTCACGGCGTTGCATTGCAGGTCTCCACTGGCGGCTAGATTCGGTGCGGTTTCCAGCTACGCAAGCACCATGCCAGCGTAAACGCGAACGTGACCCCGGTGCAGATCGGGTCGCTGCGTGTATAATGGCCCGTTTCCTGCCCACCCCGCAACGGATTGAACCACCATGCAGCACCGAGCGCCCGCCACCGTCTCGGACTTCGATGCGCAGCGCCTCCGCCTGGCGTTCGACGCGGCCCGCCGGGCGCGGGCGGAGGGGAACCACCCGTTCGGCGCCGTCCTGGCCGGGCCGGATGGCGAGGTGTGGCTGGAGCAGGGCAACAGCTTCGCCACGGATGGCGGCGACATGACGGCCCATGCGGAGCGTCTGCTGGCCGGCGCGGCCTCCCGCCGGTTTGGTGCGGCGCGGCTCCTGGCGTGCACGCTGTACGTCTCGGCCGAGCCGTGCGCGATGTGCGCCGGCGCCATCTACTGGGCGGGGATCGGGCGCGTCGTGTACGGGCAGTCGGAACGGGATTTGAAGCGGCAGACCGGCGCCCATGCCGAGAACCCGACCCTGGACCTGCCATGCCGGGTGGTGTTCGCGGCTGGGCAACGCCCGGTCGAGGTGGTCGGCCCCGTGCTTGAGGACGAAGCCGCCCGATTGCAGGAGGGCTTCTGGGGAGGCGCGGCGTAGGGCCGTGTCGAGCGACACGGCCGAGACCACCCCCCACGCAGGCAGGCGGCACCATTAATCGACCCGTGTGCGGCTGATGGGTTTCACCCATCCTACGCGACCCATGCCGTAGGATGGGTGCAACCCATCGGCGGATGACGGTCATTCAACGAAGCCGTCCGTATTTTCCGAGCGCCTCGTCCAGCAGCACCACGGAATGCACGGCGCGGCGTCCGGTCAGGTCGGCGATCTGGTGCCGGCATGAGGTCCCGTCCGCGACGATCCGGTCCGCCGCTTCCGCTGCCCGTACCGCCGGCAGCAGCCCGGCCTCCGCCATCGCGGCCGATGCGTCCTGGGTCTCCGCCTGATAGCCGAACGCGCCCGCCATGCCGCAGCAGGAGGACGTGATCGGCTGCACGTCCAGGTCCGGCACCTGCCGCAGCGCCGCGAGTGCGTCGGGAAAGGCGCCGAACGATTTCTGGTGGCAGTGGCCGTGCACGTGCGCCCGGCCCGGCTGCGCGCGGAGCGGCAGGCGCACGCCCTCGCGGGCCAGGAACTCGCTCAGCAGCACGGCGCGGGCGGATAGCGCCGCGGCGTCCGGGCCGGGCAGCAGGGACGCGAACTCGTCGCGCAGCGTGAGCAGGCAGGACGGCTCCAGCCCCACCACGGGCAGCGGCCCCGCAAGGGCAGCCATGGTG
>CAXTUQ010000671.1:0-3275 GCA_964247405.1 uncultured Acetobacteraceae bacterium | reverse complement strand
AGGCTTCCCGCAAGACGTGTACCAGCGTCGGGTTGCCGGTCAGGAACGCGGTGCCCGGCCGGGCAAAGGCGAGGTCGAGGCCGCACAAGGTCTTGCCGGCGCCGGGCTGGCCGGTCACGAACACCACGCAGTCCCGCCCGTCCGCCTGGGCGTGTCCGACTGCCTCCGCGACGGCAGCGGCGGTGCGCGCGAGGCCGCCGCGTCCCGCCTGCGCCAAGGTCAGCGCCGTCACGTCATGGCGGGCATAGAGCAGGCACGCCGCTTCCACCAAAGCCGGAACGGGACGGTAGGGCGCCGCAGCCCATCGGCTGGGCGGAGGGGCATCCGGCACCGCTGGGAAGCTCTGGGCGACGTCGCGCAACAGGCCGGGCAGCAGCAGCCGGGTCGTCTCGACCACGGGCGCCGCGCCCAGCAGCGGCAGCGGCCTGCCGCCCCGCGGGCGGTCGCCGTTCGGCACGAGGAGGACCGGGACGACCGGCATACGGCGGCAGCCGCCATGGAAATCGGCGAGGTCGAGGGCGGCATCCTCCACCGCAACCCGGTCGGCGGACCGGAATCGGGGTGCTTCCGTCACGATGCGGAACACCAGGACAGCGCCCGGCGCGACCAAGATCGCGTCAACCCGGCGGCCCAGCCGCAGCAAGCGGTAGTTCAGCAAAACCGCCCAGCCCCACGCGCCGGGCACGGTGGCCAGGGCGTCCCGCAGCACCGCCGCCCCACCAGCCGCCGGGCGCGCAACAAAATTTGACGCGCTGCCGCACCAAGCAGCCCCGTCCGGCTCCACAACTGGCCCGTTCAACATGGTGCCAGAGTAGCCAAGATTGGTGGAGATTCCGTTGCGCCATGCTACCCGGGCCTCATGATCCCCGTCAGCTTCTTTCAGCGCCCTTATCCCAGCGCCAACGTCGTCCTGCTGCATGGCAGCCGCCCGGTGCTGGTCGATACCGGTTTCGGCGCCGACGTTCCGGCCCTGCTGTGCTGGCTCCAAACGCAAAGCGTCGCTCCGGCCGCCTTAAGTTTGGTCGTCAACACGCATTTCCATAGCGACCACAGCGGCGGCAACCACGTGCTCCAGGCGCTGCACGGCGCGTTCATCGCGGCGCAGGCGGAGGAGGCGGCGCTGGTGAACAACCGCGACCCCGATGCCTGCCGCGCGGAATGGCTGCGGCAGCCGGTTGAGCCATACCAAGTAAACCGGCGTTTGCATGACGGCGACATGGTGAGCGCCGGGCGGTGGGTCTGGCAGGTGGTGACAACGTCGGGGCACACGGCCGGGCACATCAGCCTGCACTCGGCGGAGCACGGCATCCTGGTGCTGGGGGACGCGCTGCACGACGCCGACATCGGCTGGCTGAACCCTTGCCGGGAGGGCCAGGACTCCCTGGGCCGCGCGGCGGAAAGCATCGAGCGCCTGGCGAGGCTGCCGGCCCGCATCGGCTATTCCGGCCACGGCCCGGCGATCACCGATCTGCCCGCCGCCTTCGACCGCGCCCGCCGCCGTCTGCGCAGTTGGCGGGAAAAGCCGGAACAGGCCGCCTGGCACGCCTGCAAGCGCATCTTCTCCCATAACCTGATGCTGACCGGCGGCCTGGAGGAGTCCGCAATCCCCGACGTCCTGCTGGACGCGCCGTGGTTCCGCAGCCATGCCGCACTCGCGTTCGGCATGACGCCCGAGGCCTTCGTGCCGCTCTTGATCTCAGAGATGCTGCGGAGCAAGGCCGCGCAGTGGCGAGATGGCCGTCTTGTCGCCACAGCGCCGCACCAAGTACCCCGGGCCGGCTGGCCCCGAGCGCCAACCGCGCCCGCCGCGTGGCCGGGTGCCGCCGCTCCGTCCCGTCAGCCGTCCGGCTCTCCAGCCCTGCGGTAAGGCGAGAGTTCCGCCAGCGCCTCCATATGGGACTCCACGGCCGGGCGCTCGCTGTCCAGAAAGCCGGCCACGGCGCGGCGCAGCCCGGCATGGGCGATCCAATGGGCGGAGTAGGTCGGCCGCGGCATGTAGCCGCGCTGGATCTTGTGCTCCCCCTGCGCCCCGGCCTCGACGCGCTGCAGGCCGTGCTCTATCGCGAACTCGATCGCGCGGTAGTAGCACAGCTCGAAGTGCAGGAACGGCCAGTCGCCGCGGCAGCCCCAGTTGCGGCCGTACAGCGCCTCGTCGCCCGCGAAGTTGAGCGCGCCGGCCACCGGGGTGCCATTGTGCTCGGCCAGCATCAGCACCACGCGCTCGCCCAGGCGGTCCGACAGCAGCGGGAAGAACTTGCGGGTCAGATAGGCGCTGCCCCACTTGCGGTCCACGGTCGAGGTGTAGAACTTGTAGAACGCATCCCAATGCCGCGGCGTGATCTCGTGCCCGCGCAGCGTCACGAAGTCCAGGCCGGCCGCGTTGGCGTCCCGCCGCTCCCGCTTGAGCGACTTGCGCTTGCGGGAACTCAGCGTGCCCAGGAAATCGTCGAACGTCTTGTATCCCGCGTTCTCCCAATGGAACTGCGTGCCCAGGCGCTGCAGCCACCCGGCGCGGCCCAGCGCCTCCCAATCCCCGCGGGTGCAGAACGTCGCGTGCACCGAGGACAGGTTCAGCTCGCCGCAGGCCTGGGCCAGCGCATGGCCCAGCGCCTCCGTCTCGATTCCGTCGCGGGCCAGCAGGCGCGGGCCGGGCACCGGGCTGAACGGCACGGCGGCCTGCAGTTTCGGGTAGTAGCTGCCGCCGCCCCGCTCGAAGGCATTGGCCCAGCTATGGTCGAACACGTACTCGCCGTAGCTGTGCGACTTCGCATACATCGGCACGACCGCTACGATGCGATCCTGCTCGCGCAGCGCCGCGTGCTGCGGCATCCAGCCGGTGCGCGCGTTGGCCGAGCCGCTGTCCTCCAACGCGCTCAGGAAGGCGTGACTGACGAAGGGATTGCCGGGTCCGGCGCAGGCATCCCACTCGGCCGCCGGGATCTCGGCGATGTGGGGGTGCAACGTCAGCGTGAGCGTGGGGAGGCTGTCGGGCATCCGGGGGATATGGCGCGGTGGCCGCCCGAAGAAAGCCTTCAACCGATTTCGAATAGGCCTTCAACCTCGACGGCGCCGCCGAGCGGCAGGGCAGGGACGCCAATGGTGCTGCGGGCATGGCGCCCGGCCTCGCCGAACACCGCGACGGCCAGGTCCGACGCCCCGTTCATCACCGCGGCGTGCTCCGTGAAGTCCGGCGGAGAAGCGATGAACCCGCCCAGCCGCACCACCCGCCGGACCCGGCCCAGATCGCCGCCGCAGGCCGCGCGCAGGTGGGTCAG
>CAXTUQ010000670.1:0-3279 GCA_964247405.1 uncultured Acetobacteraceae bacterium | reverse complement strand
CCGCTCACGCGGCCAGGTCATTCCGCACCCCCGTCCGCAGTGCCCGCTCCGCGGCCACCGCCGAGTTCGTCCAGTTCGTCATCGCTCACCTGCGAAAGGTCGGGGGAAGTCCGCGCCGCCGGCGCCCTGGGATGCACGTAAGGGGCGGCCGCCTTGGCCAGCGCCACCGCCCCCTCCTCGTCCCCGTCCCGCCATTTCCGGCGCATGACGGTCAGCATGACAAGCAGCGGCGAAGGCTCGACCATGGGCCAAACTCCCTTAGGGTGGATGGATGTTGGAAACCGCCCTGCTTCGCACAGACCGCCTGCGCCCGCCGGGCCCGGAGGACGCGCCAAGCCTCTCGGCGCTGATGGCGCCGGCCGTCAGCCGCTGGCTGGCCCGCTGGCCCGTGCCGTTCACGGCGGAGATGGCGGAAGCGCACATCGCCGCGTCGCTCGACGCGGTAGCCGCCAGGCAGTCCCTGATCTGCGTGGTCGAACATCAGGGGACGCTTGCCGGCTGAATCGGCAGCGGGCGCATCGGCGACACGGACCGCGGCGAGTTCGGCTTCTGGCTCGGCGAACCCTGGCACGGCCGGGCGCTGATGCAGGAAGCCGCCCCCGCCTACCTCGCCGCCCTCCGTGAGCGCCTGTCGCTCGGCAGCGTCGAGGCCGCGTGCCAGCCCGAGAACCGCGGCAGCGCCCGCGTCCTCGCCGCCTGCGGCCTGCGCCGGGTCAGCGCACGCCTGCACTTCACCCCGGCCCGCAACCGCGACGAGCTGGTCGATGTCTGGGAACGCGCCTGGACGCGCGACGCACCAGGCTAAAATCCTGAGTAGTCTAAATTGGGGTGATCCGTCAAGGATTTCTTACCTAATGAACCGTCCGCACAACAATCCTGAAAGGCAGCTCACGCCGCATCCCTCGCCCACCTGGGACGACGCCAAATAGTCGTTAAGATCTAATTGACAAAAAGCTCCGGCCCCAATGATCCTTCACGACGGCGCGGCTCCATAACCCAGCTTGCGCGACGTGTTTGCCTCATAAAAAACCTAAAAACGGAGGAAACGCATGACCCTCAGCATCCCCGGCACCAGCGCCGCCGTCACCCCGGGCGCCAACACCCAGCCGTTCAAGGCCATCGGCATAGTAAGGTCCCAGCAGAACACGAACACACAGACCAACATCGACAACGACACCAACACGCAGCCGCTCACCATCACCGTGTCCGACAGCAACGGCGGCGGACCCACGGATGCCGCCGGCACGTTCGTCCCCGCGCCGGGTCTGCGCCAAATCGCCCCTGGAACCTACACCCTCGACATCGGCCCGACCGGTGACGCAACCACCATCGCCAACAGCCTGCAAAGCCTGACTTTCACCGCCAGCCCGGCCCCCGGCGCCCCCAACATCGCCGTGACTGCGGCCAGCTCGAATCAGGTCGTCACGCAGGTCATCGCGGCCGAGCCGGCAATGAAGTTCCTTGTCGCCGACACCCTGGCCAACACCAGCTACACCATCCAAGGCACCTCCTACATCGGTTCGGCGGGCGTCAACAACCAATACGTCGTGCAGATCGACAACCCCGCCCTCAGCGCCGCCAACCTCAACATCACCGCCCTCGCCCCGGGCGTGTTCATCCACACCGGCAGCGGCGTGGACGCCATCAACGTCGCGGGCGTCGGCGGCAAGAACATCCTCGACGGCGGCACCAACTCGAACTTCCTCACCGGCGGCACCGCCGGCTCGGGCGCCGACACCTTCTTCGTCGATGCCCGCAACGCCGCCGCCGACATCTGGAACACCGTCACCAACTTCCACGCCGGCGACGCCGTCACCCTGTTCGGCATCACCCCCACCAACAAGGCCATCGCCTGGGTGGACAACCAGGGCACCACCGGCGCCACTGGCCTCACTCTCCATGCGACCCAGGCCGGCACGCCCACCGCCTCCTTCACCCTCGCCGGCTACACCACCGCCGACCTCAGCAACGGCCGCCTCGGCACGGTGTACGGCACGGAGCCGGACGGCATGCCCTATCTGTATGTCACCGGGCTGAAATAAGCCCGGCGGAGGCGCGCACCGCCCAGCGCCTCGTCGCCATAGCCGCCGGTTTGAACCAAGGCGTCAGATCACCGCCTCCACATCGGAGGCAATCATCCGCACCTCCCGCACCAGCATCTCAACCTGATCCGCCGTCACATCGACCGATAGATCGCCATGCACCACCGCGTCGCGCAGCCTCGCCAAACCGCGAAGGCGGTCGGCGACCTCGCTCTCAACAAAGCCGTCCGCAGCCAGCGCCTGAACGGCCTGAAGCGGCGAGGCGCTGGATGGCCCGGCCCCGCCGCCGCTGGTCAGGCGCGCAAGGGCCTCCAAGGCAGCCCATGCGCTGACCAGCGCCGCGGCATGGTGGCCGCCGGCTGCCAAAACTTCGCTCTCCCCCAACGCAGCGCGAAGCTGTGGCCAAGTCGGCTTCTCGATGGGCGGTGTCCCGTCAACCGACGGATTCAGGTAGATCACGCGAAACTCCCAGCCTTTCTGGTGGGAGATCCTCTTGGAGATCTCGGCAAGCTGCGTTTCGCCCTCGCGGCTTCTCCGATGCATGACCTCAATGATGATCCCGCCCTCCGAGCCTCGGGCGATGGCATCCGGCCGATAGTTCCCAAGGAAGTCGGGGACGATTTTGCGCGGTGGATTCACGTAAAAGGTCAGCCCCCGCGCTTCCGACGCACGCTGTAAGTTCCGCAGGGCACTGCTTTCCGAAAGCGCCCTTTCGAACCGCCCCGAAAGCCCTGTCTCCAACGTCATGGCACCTGCCTCCAGCTCAGGTCGTCATCAATTCGAACATAGATCACGGGACGCTCCGTTCCAATCGCCTGTTCAAGCGTCGGCGTCAGGGACCGGAACACAGCTTCGACCCCCGGCTCAAACTTCTGCACGACGACGCGCTCAATGAGCCGGTCATCTGGATAGATCACGAACAGCATGCCATCGATGATCAGCTTCACGACATTATCGACATCGCCCTCCATCTCGGCCAAAAGAAAGTAGAAGATCGTTGCAGCAAGCGGTCGATGGTCAAGAATGGAGAAGTCGCTGATCGCGCTCACATGCGCCCCAGCAATCTCACCGACCCGCTGCTTCCACAATTCCTTGCCTTTGGCGTTTTTCGACTGATGCGAACGCGGCGTGTCTCGGATCACAAACTCGATTGGGAATGGCACGCTGATATCGGAATCGAGACGTCCGCTCAAGGCTTGCAACCTGTTGCTTGGGGAGGCCCACCACAGCCTACACG
>CAXTUQ010000669.1:0-3283 GCA_964247405.1 uncultured Acetobacteraceae bacterium | reverse complement strand
GCCGAACTGCTGGCGCGGCCGGAAATCCGCGCGGCCTACCTAGAGGGCGGGCATTGAAGATGCCGAACAACAATTAGCTTCTGAACCAGCGTGGCGTGGGGCGCCTCCTGTGGTGGGAGAAACGGTCAGGCGTATGCTCAGCCCCGGAGGTGAGCGGCCGTTCGTTTTCTGGTGGTTCAAGCCCCCCGTTTCTGAACCTGGCCCGTGGGCTGGCTGCGCACTTGCGAGTGGTGACGCCTTTCGGGGCGATCCCGGTTAGGAAAGTGATCTGTCGCGCGGCCCATCTCCTCCGCCCTTGTGTAGCAGAGGAGGTTTCCATGGCCAAAACCAAGCGGTCCCGCCGGGGGCGGGAGATGTCGCCCGTCCACGCCGATGCGGCCGCGGTCGACATCGGCGCCACGCTGAACGTGGCCGCTGTCGGTCCGGACCGCGACCCCGAGCCGGTGCGCAGCTTCGGCACCTTCACCGCCGACCTGCACCGCATGGCCGACTGGTTCGAGAGCTGCGGCGTGCGGACCGTGGCGATGGAGAGCACCGGGGTCTACTGGATCCCGGTCTACGAGGTGTTGGAACAGCGCGGCTTCGCGGTGGCGCTGGTCAACGCCCGCGACGCCAAGCACGTACCGGGGCGCAAAACCGACGTGACCGATGCCCAGTGGCTGCAACGGCTGCACGAGTACGGGCTGCTGCGGGCCAGCTTCCGCCCCGAAGCCAAGATCGCGGCGCTGCGGGACTACCTGCGCCAGCGCGAGCGGCTGCTGGACTACGCGGCCTCGCACATCCAGCACATGCACAAGGCGCTGACGCAGATGAACCTGCAACTGCACCACGTGGTGGCGGACATCACCGGCGCGACCGGCCTGAGCATCATCCGTGCCTTTGTGGCCGGCGAGCGTGACGCGGCCGCGCTCGCCGCCCTGCGCGACCGCCGCTGCAAGGCGTCCGAGGAGACGATCCGCAAAGCGCTGGCCGGCAACAACCGCAAGGAGCACGTCTTCGCGCTCGCGCAGGCCCTGGAACTCTACGACATCTACCAGGCCAAGGTGGCCGCGTGCGACGCGCGCATCCAGGCGGCGCTGGAGCGGTTGCAGGCTGAGTGCCCCGCACCGACGGCGCCGCTGCCGGCACCCCGGTGCCAGTCGCCATCGCCCAACGCGCTCGCCTTCCCGGCGCGCGAGGCCTTGCACCGGATCCTCGGCGTGGACCTGACCCAGATCCACGGCCTCGGGTCCTATCTGGCGCTCAAGCTGGTGGGCGAGTGCGGCACGAGCCTTTCGGCCTGGCCCAGCGCCAAGCACTTCACCTCGTGGCTGTGCCTGGCGCCGGGCAACAAGATCTCCGGCGGCAAGGTGCTGTCGGCGCGCACGCGCCGGTCCGGAAGCCGGGCGGCGGCGCTGCTGCGGCTAGCCGCGGTCACGGTTGGGCGCACCGAGACGGCGCTGGGCGCGTTCTACCGCCGCTTGTCCGGGCGCGTGGGCAAGGCCAAGGCGGTCACGGCCACCGCGCGCAAGATCGCGGTGCTGTTCTACAACACGCTCCGGCATGGCATGGCCTACGCCGACCCCGGGGCGTCCTACTACGAAGAGCGCTACAAGAAGCGCGTGCTGGCCGGCCTCCAGCGCCGGGCCAAAGCGCTCGGCTACGTGCTACAGGCAACCAACCCCACCCCTGCCGGCGCGGAAGTTCCTTACGAAAACAGAACATGGTCAGCGACGTCGAGGACCGCTGGATCTTGCGCGCCGCCGACCGCGCGTTGCTCGGCAACAAGAGCGGCGCCGCCTGCCTGGGCTTCGCCGTGTTGCTCAAGCTGTTCCAGGCGGACGGCCGCTTCCCGCGCCGCCCCGAGGACGTGCCGGTCGCCGCGGTCGAGGCCGTCGCGGCCCAGGTCGGCGTGCCCGCGGCGGCATGGCGGGGCTACGACTGGCACAGCCGCGCGATCCGCTACCGCCGCGTCCAGATCCGCGCCGCGCTCGGTTTCCGCGAGGCCACGGACGAGGACGCGGCGGCGCTCTCCCGCTGGCTGACCGGCCAGGCGCTCGCCTTGGAACGCCGGCACGACCGGTTGCTGGCCGCGGCGCGGGAGCGGTGCCGGCCCTTCCTCGTGGAGCCGCCATCGTCCGAGCGCCTGGACCGGCTGGTGCGCTCCGCCCTGCACCCTCAGGAAGAGGCGCTCTGCGCCGCCGTGCTCGCGCCTCTGCCGCCTGAAACCGTCGCCGGCCTCGATGGCCTGCTGCATCCGTCCGTTTCCAGCGGGGCGGACGATGGCGCCAAGGACGGCGACCGCGCCCTACCCCCGCTACTGGCGCTGCGGACCGGCACCGGACCGGCCAGCCTCAGAATCGTGGACGAGGAAGCGGCCAAGCTCCGGCGCCTCCGTGCCCTCGCCTTGCCTCCAGATCTGTTCGACGGCGTGCCCGCGCGCGTGCTGCTGGCCTACAGGCGCCGGGTCGGGGCCGAGGAACTGCACGAGCTGCGCCGGCATCCGGACGTCCTCCGGCTCATGCTGCTCGCCGCCTTCTGCCATGTGCGTGGGCGCGAGATCGCCGACCGCCTCACCGACCTGCTGATCACCACCGTGCATCGCATCGGCGCCCAGGCGGAGCGGCGGGTCGAGAACGAGTTGGTGGGCGACCTCAAGCGCGTGGCCGGCAAGCCCGCGCTGCTGTTCAAGCTGGCCGCCGCCAGCTTTTCCAAGCCAGACGGCGCCGTGCGCGACGTGGTGTTCCCGGTCGTGGACGAGCAGACCCTGCGCGACCTGGTGGCGGAAGGGGAGAACACCGGGCCGGTCTACCGGCGCCACCTGCAGACGGTGATCCACAACTCCTACCGCTCGCACTACCGGCGCATGCTGCCGCTCGTGCTGGACGCCCTCGATTTCCGGTCCAGCAACCAGGCGCATCGGCCCGTGCTCGACGCCCTCGGCGTGATCGCCCGCCACGCCGCGCGCAAGATGCGCCGTACCCGGCGGAGGAAGCCGTGCCGCTGGACGGCGTGGTGCCCGCGGCCTGGCGCGACGCAGTGCTGGAGCAGGAAGCCCGGGACCGCACCAGGATCAACCGCATCGTCTACGAGATCTGCGCCTTGCAGGCGCTGCGCGAGCAGCTCCGCTGCAAGGAGGTCTGGGTCGAGGGCGCCGACCGCTACCGCGACCCCGACCAGGATCTGCCGGCCGACTTCGACGCGCGGAGGGACGAGCACTACGCCGCCCTGGGGCTGCCCCGCCATGCCTAGCATTACAGTTGCAGAGCTTGAGCGGCGGTGCTGCATTCCCGTGTGAGTGGGA
>CAXTUQ010000668.1:0-3302 GCA_964247405.1 uncultured Acetobacteraceae bacterium | reverse complement strand
CGCTGGAGGCGGCAGGGCCGGGGCAGGGCGGGCAGAAGCAGGCGGCGTGGCGCACCGACCCGGACCGCAGCGGTGCCGCCGGATCGGTGGGCGACATCGGCACCCACGCCTTCAATTTGGCGGAGTTCGTGACCGGGCTTCCGGTCGAGAGCCTGGCGGCGGACCTGACCTGCTTCGTGCCGGGGCGGAAGCTGGATGACAACGCGCATATGCTGCTGCGCTTTGCCGGCGGGGCGCGCGGGGCGCTGTGGTCGTCGCAGGTGGCGGTCGGGCAGGAGAACGCGCTGCGGCTGCGGGTTTACGGCAGCAAGGGCAGCCTGGAATGGGCGCAGGAGCAGCCGAACGCGCTGGTGTTCGCCCCGTTCGGCGAGCCGCCGCGGCTGGTCCGCCGCGCGGGTG
The DNA here is from genome assembly GCA_964247405.1 of uncultured Acetobacteraceae bacterium. GTDB lineage: Bacteria > Pseudomonadota > Alphaproteobacteria > Acetobacterales > Acetobacteraceae > CAHJXG01. Next base: position 2,903 of record CAXTUQ010000668.1, on the reverse strand, counting down.
CCGGGTCAGGGCCGGCGGCAGCGCATGCGAGCCGCATCCCGTCCGGGCATCCGGAAGGGTATTTGGAGGCGTTCGCGCAGTTGTACCGGGACTTCGCGGAGCAGGTCGCGGCGCGCCGGGAAGGACGTGCGCCGAACCCGGCAAGCTTGCTGGTGCCGGGCATCGAGGCGGGGGTGCGGGGCATGCGCTTCATCGCCGCCGCCGTGGCGTCCAGCGCCGCCGACTCCGCGTGGAAGGCGATCGAGGTCTGAAGCCGGGCGAGGCTGCGGCGACCGTCATGGCCGCGACGCCGTCCGCACGCGCCCATGCAGGTCCGCTTTAAACCCGTCTTTAACCTCCCTGGGTTAGCTTCCCGGCCATCAGGCTCCCGAAATCGTCTGTTCATGGGATGCGTGAGCCGAAAAGGAACGCAACCGGTGAGGCAGGCCATCTTTTCCATCCGCAGCGTCCTGGTCACCCTGGGCGCCCTCAGCATCCTGATCGCCGCCGGGCTGGCCGACGTCGGCCTGCTTGGCATCCAGCGCCAGTTGGAGGCCCGAAAGCACATCGTCGTGCTGGAGCGGGCCCTGTGGAATCACACGAACGCCGACACCTTCATGGATGACGTCCGGACCGATGTGCTGCGGGCTTTGCAGAATGCGGTTGGAACGAACAAGGAGGGTCGCGACGCCATTCGCGCCGAGCTGGAGCATCACATCGACGTCGTGCGTACCTCGATTTCTGACAACCTGACGCTTTCCTTGTCCCCGGAGCTGCACGGCAGCTACGTCGGGATCGCCCGACTCGCCTCGGCCTTCGTCCCTGTCGGACAGAATGCGGTGGAGCTGGCCTTGACCGATCCGGTTGCCGGGGCCGCCAACTTCGAGCATTTCAGGCATGAGTTCTCAGCTCTGGAGCAGTTGATGGATGACGTGCGGGACGTGCTGCACGCCGAGGTGCGGCGCGTGCGGGACGGCGCGGTGCTGACTGCGAAGCGCGCGAAACGGATGATCGTGGCGTCCTCCCTCGCCGGGGTCATGCTGCTCGTGCTGATCACGGCGGTCGCCGTGAGGATCGCCCATGGGATCACGTCCGCCCTGGCGACTTCCCGTGAGGAGGCGCATCATCTCGCCCTGCATGACACGTTGACAGGGTTGCCCAACCGCGCCCTCCTCGCCGAACGCATGGAACAGGCCCTCGCCCAAGTGCAGCGCCACGAGACCATGCTGGCGGTGCTGTGCCTCGACCTCGACCGCTTCAAGCAGGTGAACGACACGTTCGGGCACCCAGTCGGCGACGCGCTGCTGCGCGCCGTCGCGGGCCGGCTGCGTGGCTGCGTGCGCGGTTGCGACACCGTGGCCCGGCTGGGGGGTGACGAGTTCGCCGTCATCCAGGCCCCGCTCGGCCGGGTTGATGAGGCCGGCACGCTTGCCCAGCGGATCGTCGAGACGCTCTCCGAGCCGTTTGAGCTGAGCGGCCAGCAGGTCGTCGTGGGCGCCAGCGTCGGCATCGCGCTTGCCCCGGTTGACGCGACCGATCTCGGTCATCTCCTCAAGATGGCCGACATTGCGCTGTATCGCGCCAAGGCGGACGGACGCGGCCTGTTCCGTATGTTCGAGCCAGGGATGGACACGAAGCTGCAAGCCCGGCGAGCGCTCGAGGCTGATCTGCACCGGGCCGTGGAGATGCAGGAGTTCGTGCTGCACTACCAGCCCTTGGTTGACCTTTCCTCTGGCCAGGTGAACGCGCTGGAAGCCTTGATACGCTGGCGTCATCCAGAGCGGGGCCTGGTTCCGCCGGATGACTTCATCCCGCTCGCGGAGGAAACCGGCTTGATCGGGCCGATCGGGAAGTGGGTGCTGCACCGGGCCTGCGCGGATGCGGCCGGATGGCCCCAGGACTTGAAGATCGCCGTGAACGTTTCGCCAGCGCAGTTCAAAGGTCCCGGCCTGGTCGCGGCGGTGCTCGACGCGCTTGCGGCCTCGGCGCTGGCGCCGGAGCGTTTGGAACTGGAGATCACGGAAACGGCATTCCTGGCCGACGCCGACGCAACGCTGGCCGTTTTGCGCAAGCTCAGGACAACGGGCGTGCGGATCGCGATGGACGACTTCGGGACCGGTTACTCGTCGCTCGGCTATTTGCGGAGCTTCCCATTCGACAAGATCAAGATCGACCGGTGCTTCATCAAGGACATTGAAACCAGCCTGGACTGCAAAGCCATCGTGCACGCAGTGACCGGACTGGGCAGCAACCTGGGCATCGCCATCACGGCGGAGGGCGTGGAAACCATCGCCCAACTGGACCAACTTCGGGCGGACGGATGCGACCAGGTCCAGGGCTACCTGTTCAGCCGGCCGGTGCCGGCGCGGGATGTGGCGGCGCTCCTGGACCAGATGATGGACACGGCTCACGCAGGCTACGCCCTTGGCATGGCAGAACTCAGCTATCCAGAACTGATTTAACGGTTGTCATGGACCGCGGCCATACTGCTTCCCAGACGAACCCTGACCCGGCCTGAGCCGAACGGCCAAGCCGCCGCCACTGGAACCCCGATGCGTCAACTGGCGGCTTAGAACAGCCGACGCCCATTGCGAAAGAGCATGACGTGCTCGGGCGGGCACTCCACGTGGGCGGTGTTGCCGGGCGCCATGCCGCCGCCCGGCGGCACCTTCGCCTTCAGCTCCGCGCCGTCCACGCTCAGCGTCAGCAGATGCTGCCCGCCGATGGTGATGCAGTTTCCCGTGACCCGCGCCGCCACCCGTCCCGGCGCCGCCTGTGGGAACACCCGCACGTATTCCGGACGGATGCCCGCGCGCAGCCCGGCCATGTCCCCCGGCGGCGCCGCGACCGCGGCGGCGATGCCTGCGAACCGCACCCGGCCCCCAGTTCCGCCCCCGTCCTCGCCCACGGGATCAAGGAAGTTC
>CAXTUQ010000667.1:0-3313 GCA_964247405.1 uncultured Acetobacteraceae bacterium | reverse complement strand
GCCCAGGGCCGCGCTGCCCAGGGCCGCCGTCAGCTTGCGGCGGTGGCCCAGCGACAGGCCAAGCTCCTTGAGGTCAGCCTCCGACAGCAGGCGCAGCGCCGCAAGGTCAACGTCGTTCGCGGCGAAGGCCGGCCCGTAGTGCTGCAAGCCAAGCGCCTCCAGCAGCAGGGCAAGCTCATCCATGGACGTGGTGGACGTTTGCAAGGTGGGCGCAAGGACGCGGCATGGAGCCTCCGGTTGGCTCTCTGTTCAGAATAGGTGAACATTACGCCGCAACGCCAAGTGCGCTGTGACGCAGGTCACATCATGCGGGGGTACGCCGCCGCATGCTACGCATCGTCAAGGGAGGGGCACCGATGGGTGAAGCGCTGGAACACTGCCGTGCCATGCCGGGCGGGTCCGCGCTCACGGTCCAGCCGGGGGCGCAGCCGGGGCCGCTCCGGGCGCGCGACGCCAGCCGGGACGGGCTGCGCAACCGCATCGAGGTTGCCCTGCTGACCGGCCTGCGCCCGGCCTGGCAGTTCGTGAACCGCCGCCCGGCGCTCGCGCGGCTGTGCAACCGGGTGATCGTGAACAGGTCGGTGCTGAAGGTGCCGACCCGGCCGCTCGCGCTGAGCACGGAAGCGCCCTACACCTCCTGGCCGTCGCTCACCGACCGCACCTGGTTCGGCCGCTACTTGCCGCCGCGCCCCGCTGCGGATCTGCCGCCGCTCGACGAGGTCACGGCCCTGTTCCGGCCCGGCCCCCACGGTCCGACTGGCCCGCGCGTGTCGCAGCGGTCCACCCTGCTGTTCCCATGCTTCGCGCAGTGGTTCACCGACGGCTTCATGATGACGAACGACGCCGACCGGCGCCGTACCACGACCAACCACCAGATCGACCTCAGCCAGCTTTACGGGCTGCACCCGGAGATGACGCAGGCCCTGCGCCGCCGCTCCGAGCAGCCGGGGCAGAAGGGCCGGCTGAAATCCGAGATGGCCGGCGGCGAAGAGTGGGCGCCCCGGCTGTATGACGCGGCCGGGTGCCGCAACCCGGAGTTCGCGGCCTTGCCGGCGCCGCTCCGCCTGCCGGACGGCTGGCCGGTGGAGAGGCGGGCCGGGCTGTTCGCATTCGGCGGCGACCGCGCCAACACCACCCCGTTCACCGCGGCGCTCAACACGCTGTTCCTGCGGGAGCACAACCGGCTGTGCGGCGTGCTGGAACGGGCCTGGCCCGATTGGGACGACGCGCGGGTGTTCGAGACGGCGCGCAACGTCAACATCGTCCAGCTCATCAAGATCGTGGTCGAGGAGTACATCAACCACATCTCGCCCTATTGGTTCAACCTGCTGGCCGATCCCACGCCGTGCTACACCGCCTGCTGGAACCGGCAGAACTGGATTCCCGTCGAGTTCAACCTGCTTTACCGCTGGCACAGCCTGGTGCCGGAGCGGGTGTCATGGGCCGGGCGGCTCCGCCCGATCGCGGACATGCGGCTCGACAACGGGCCGCTGCTGCAATCGGGCCTCGGCGCCGCCTTTGACGAGGCGAGCCGCACGAAGGCCTGGCGGATCGGCCTGTTCAACACGGCCGGCTTCCTGCTCCCGGCGGAGCGGGCCAGCATCGCGCAGGGCCGCGAGAACCAGCTTGCCGGCTACAACGACTACCGCGCGGCGATGGGTTATCCCCGCGTCACCCGGTTCGAGCAGATCAGCGGCGACCCGCGCGTGGTGGACGGCCTGCGCCGGGTTTACGGCGACGTGGACCGCATCGAGTTCTTCGTCGGCCTGTTCGCCGAGGACCCGTTGCCCAGGGCCGCCGTACCCAAGCTGATCGGCCGCATGGTGGCGGCCGACGCGTTCTCCCACGCGCTGACCAACCCGCTGCTGGCGCCCGCGGTGTTCAACGACAACACGTTCTCCCCGCAAGGCATGAAGAGCATCCGCGAAACGTCCAGGCTGCAGCATCTGCTGGACCGGAACGCGCCGGGTTTCGGCCGGGCCTCCATGGAGCAGGACGGGGCGCCGCCGCCATAGCGGTGTTCCGCCTCACGCCAGCACGGCAAGCCCGAAATATGCCTGCTCCAGCCGTTTCCCAAGCGCCGGGTCGCCGGTCGCGGCCTCAAGCGCGATGCGGCCCTGGGCCAGCGCGTAAACCCGATCGGCCGCCGCCAGCGCCTTCTCGATCAACTGCTCCACCAGCAGGACGGAGGTGCCCCGTTCGCGCAACTGACTGACCACGGACAGCACGCGGTCCACCAGCACCGGGGACAGCCCGGCGGACGGCTCGTCCAGCATCAGCAGGCGCGGACGCCGCACCAGGCCCTGCGCCACCGCCAGCATCTGCTGCTGCCCGCCGCTCAGCGCGCCGCCGAGTTGGCGCCGCTTTTCGGCGATCTCGGGGAAGAAGGCGAACGCCTCCTCGACCCGTGCCGCCCGCTCGCCCCGCGGGATGTCGTAGCCGGCCAGCATGAGGTTGTCGGCGACAGTGCTCTGGGTGAACACCCGGTGGCCCTCGATGACGTGGGCCAGCCCGGCCTGCGCCGCCCCTCGCGGCCCGACGTTGCGCAGGCTGCGCCCGGCAAACCGGACCTCTCCCCCCCAGGGCAGCAGCCCGGACACCGCCCGCAGCAACGTGGTCTTGCCGGCCCCGTTCGGCCCCAGCAAGGCCACGACCTCGCCCGCCGCCACGTGCAGGTCCACGCCATGCAGGACGGAAATCTTGCCGTAGCCCGCTTGCAGGCCGGCCACCGCCAGCAGCGGACCGGGCAGCGCTTCAGGCGCCGAGATAGGCACTGACGACCTCCTTGTGGGCGCGGATCTCGGCGGGCGTGCCGCGGGCCAGGACCCGGCCCAGGTTCAGCACCGTGACCTCGTCGCAGATCTCGAAGATAAGGTCCGCATGGTGCTCGACCAGCAGCACGCCGACGCCGCGCCGGCTGACCGCCTTGATCAGCGCGCCCAGCCGCTTGATCTCGTCGGGCGACAACCCGGCGGCCGGCTCGTCCAGCAGCAGGAACGCCGGGCGCAGCACCAGCGCGCGGGCGATCTCCACGAAGCGCAACTCGCTGTGCTGCAGCCGGTCCGCCCGGATGTCGGCGAGCGCCCCAAGCCCGGCCGCATCGAGCGCCAGCCGGGCCGTCGCCTCGATCCGCCGTTCGTCCCGGGCCTGGCGCGGCAGGGACAGCAGCGCCTCCATGAAGCTGGCCCGCCCGAGGATGGTGCCGCCGACCATGGCGTTCTGCAGCACCGTCGCCTCGCCGACCATCCGCGGGGTCTGGAACGTGCGGGCGATGCCAAAGCCGGCGCGGGTGGACGGCGCCCGGCTCGGCAGG
>CAXTUQ010000666.1:0-3326 GCA_964247405.1 uncultured Acetobacteraceae bacterium | reverse complement strand
GTGTGGCGGTTCTACGGCGTGGGGTCTATGGTCCCACACTCAGACCGGCGGAACGTGCAGCGGAGCATGATGTTGCGCGTCGCCGGCCATTTACTAAATGGGCGTGGACGTTGCGCCACGCCAGCATAGCCGGGATTGCAGTATCATGAACCAGATCACCGCCCACCCTCCCGAGGCCGAGGCGTCCGCGACGTTGGAGCGTTGGCTGACCGGTCCCCGATTCGCCGGGCTGCCGGCCCGCTCCGCCGCCTTGCCGCCGCCGGCGCTGTCCTTCGAATTCTTCCCGCCGAAGAACGACGCGCTGGAAGCGCAGCTTTGGACCTGCATCCGCCGGCTGGAGCGGCTGTCGCCGCGCTTCGTGTCCGTCACCTACGGCGCGGGCGGCACGACGCAGGCCCGCACCCACGCGACGGTCAGCCGCTTGGTGAAGGAGACCGACCTGACGCCGGCCGCGCACCTGACCTGCGTCGGCGCGTCGCGCGGCGAGGTGGATGACGTGGCCCGGGAGTACTGGGACGCCGGCGTGCGGCACATCGTGGCGCTGCGCGGCGACGCCCCGGCAGGGGAGGAATATCGGCCCCATCCAGAGGGCTACACCTACGCCGTTGATCTGGTGGCCGGGCTGAAGCGGGTCGCCGATTTCGAGATTTCGGTGGCGGCATACCCGGAGATCCATCCCACCGCGCTGAGCGCGGACCATGACCTGGACAACCTGAAGCGAAAGCTGGACGCGGGCGCCACTCGCGCGATTACCAACTACTTCTTCGAGGGCGAGGTCTTCCTGCGCTTCCTGGACCGGGCGTTGGCGGCCGGCATCACCGCGCCGCTCGTGCCCGGCATCATGCCGGTGTCCAACTACGCCCAAGCGGCGAAGTTCAGCGCCATGTGCGGCGCAAGCGTGCCGGACTGGCTCGGCGCCATGTTCGAGGGCACGGAGGACGACCCGGAAACCCGGCGCATGATCGCCGCCATCGTCGCCGCCGAGCAGGTGCGTCTGCTGCAGGCAAACGGGGTGGACGAGTTCCATTTCTACACGTTGAACCGCCCGGACCTCACCTTCGCCATCGCCCACCTGCTCGGCGTCCGGGCCAAGCCGGCATCAGCGCCGGCGGCCTAAAAGGGGAGGGCTGGCCGGGTTGGCTGCGTTTGCCATCTGTTCTATAGCCCCGTGATGCCCGCCAGGACGCCTGCCCCGTGACCGAGTACCTCGCCCGGCTCAATCCCGAGCAGCGCCAAGCGGTTGAGGCGGTGGACGGCCCCGTCCTGGTGCTGGCCGGCGCCGGCACCGGCAAGACACGTGTGCTGACCACTCGGTTCGCGCACATCCTGTTGACCGGACGGGCGGCGCCGGGCCAGGTGCTGGCGGTGACGTTCACCAACAAGGCCGCCCGGGAGATGCGGGAGCGCGTCGGCGCCATCCTGGGCCGCCCGGCGGAGGGGCTGTGGCTTGGCACCTTCCATGCGCTGTGCGCCCGGATGCTGCGGCGTCATGCGGAGCTGGTGGGGCTGACCTCCGGCTTCACCATCCTCGACTCCGACGACCAACTGCGCCTGCTGAAACAGGTGATGGAGGCCGCGCGCATCGACGTGAAGCGCTGGGCGCCCCCGGCGTTGATGGGCATGATCCAGCGTTGGAAGGACCGCGGCCTGACGCCCGACCGCGTGACCGCAGCGGAGGAGGGGGACTTCGCGGGCGGCCAGTCCCGCAATCTTTACGAGGCATACCAAGCGCGGCTCAAGCAGCTTAACACCGCCGATTTCGGCGACCTGCTGCTGCACATGACGGAAATCCTGCGCAGCAAGCCGGAGATCCTGGCACAGTATCACCAAAGGTTCCGCTATATCCTGGTGGACGAGTACCAGGACACCAACTTGGTGCAATACTTGTGGCTGCGCTTGCTGGCACAGTCGCATAAGAATATCTGCTGCGTGGGAGATGACGATCAGTCCATATACTCGTGGCGCGGCGCCGAGGTCGAAAACATCCTGCGGTTCGAGAAGGACTTTCCCGGCGCGCAGATCGTCAAGCTGGAACGCAACTACCGCTCCACCGCGCCGATCCTGGCCGCCGCCGCCGGGCTGATCGCCAACAACGAGGGACGGCTGGGCAAGACGCTACGGTCCGGCCGCAACGACGCCCATGGCGAGAAAGTGAGCGTCGTCAGCCTGTGGGACTCGGATGAGGAGGCCCGCATGGTCGGCGACCAGATCGAGGCGCTGCGCCGCGAGGGCCACGCATTGGCGGAGGTGGCGATCTTGGTCCGCACGGGCGCGCAGACCCGCGCCTTTGAGGAGCGGATGATCACGCTCGGCTTGCCGTACCGCGTGGTGGGCGGCCTGCGGTTCTATGAGCGTGCCGAAATCCGCGACGCCATCGCCTACATGCGCGTGCTGCACCAGCCCTCCGACGACCTGGCCTTCGAGCGCATCGTCAACGTGCCCCGGCGCGGCGTGGGCGAGGTCGCGCTGCGCGCCATGCACGTGGAGGCCCGCACGCAGCAAATCCCGCTCGCCTCCGCCGGCGAGCGCCTGGTGCAGTCAGGCGGATTGAAGGGCCGGGTCGGGACCGCGATGAAGGAGTTGTTCCAGCAATTCGCCCGCTGGCGGGAGGAGCTGCCGCGCGACGGCCATGTGCTGACGTTGGCAAAGATGCTGGACGAGAGCGGCTATACCGACATGTGGAAGCAGGACAAGTCGCCGGACGCGCCGGGGCGGCTGGAGAACCTGAAGGAGCTGGTGCGGGCGCTCGCCGACTTCGAGACGTTGGCCGGGTTCCTCGACCATGTTTCGCTGGTGATGGAGAACGAGCAGAACGCCGAGGGCGACCGCGCCAGCATGATGACGCTGCACGGCGCGAAGGGGCTGGAGTTCGACACCGTGTTCCTGCCGGGCTGGGAGGAGGGCCTGTTCCCCAGCCAGCGCACGCTCGACGAGGGCGGGCTGAAGGGGCTGGAGGAGGAGCGGCGCCTGGCCTATGTCGGCTTGACCCGCGCCCGCAAGCTCGCCGTGGTCAGCTACGCCGCCAACCGGCGCCTTTACGCCAATTGGCAGAGCAGCATCCCAAGCCGTTTCGTGGACGAGCTGCCGGAGGCGCATGTGGAGCGTGCCGGCTCGGCGGCGATGCAGCGGGAAGCGCGGATGGTCTCCGCCCCTAGCGTGTTCGCCGGCGGCCCGCTGCCCGCCCGGCGGAAGTGCACCAGCCGGCCGCCGACGGACACGAAGCCGCGCGTGACGGTCATGCGCCCACCGTCTCGGCCGCGGCGGATGCCACCGTTTCCCCCGCCTCCGCCCGCCAGCACCGCACGGTGCGGCCGTCCGGCAGCGTG
>CAXTUQ010000665.1:0-3350 GCA_964247405.1 uncultured Acetobacteraceae bacterium | reverse complement strand
CCTTCGTGAACCGCCCCGCTACTTTCGGCCTGCTGGCGCTCGGCCGGCGGCTGGGCGACGTGGTGCGGCTGCCCGGCATCGGGCGGCTGGTCAACGACGCGGATGTCGCACGGGCGATCCTTGTGGACGGAACAAACTTCAACTCGCACGACCCGGGCAGCTTCGGCCACATGATCACCCGCGTGCTCGGGCCGCGCGCGCTCATCAACATGGACGGGCCGGAGCACCAGTCGCTGAAGCGCCACCTCATGGAGGTGTTCTCGGCGCGCTACGTCGAGGAGGTGATCGGCGACGCGACGGGGGCGATGGTGGACCGGCTGCGCTGCGATCTGCAAGCCGGGCGCACCGTGGACTTTGCCGCCTTCATGCGGCAGTACGGCGGCGCGACGGCCTGCGCGCTGGTCGGCGTCCGGATCGACCCGGCGGACCAGGCGGCAGCCCACGACGAGATTTTCCGGCTTGCGACCGATATCATGTCCTTGGCCGGCGTACGCCGCCGGGTCCTGTCCCTGGCGGACGCCACGCGGGCGCGGGCCTACGCCGGACGGTTGTCGGCGATGATCCGGGACAGCTACGACCACGGCGACGCGCCGGGCCGTTCGGTCACGCAGGCGCTGCGGGCACGGGGCCTGGCGTTCGAGGAGGTCGAGGGCCTGGTGTCCGTGGTCATGGTCGGCGCGACGGAGCTTATCATCTACGGCCTGCCACGCATCCTCGCCGTCTTGGTGGACAGCGGCGCCCTGCCCCGGCTCGCGGATGCGCCGGAGCGGCTGGGCCAGGCGATTGACGAGGCATACCGCCTCGTGACCCCTTCCAACGTCGTCCTCCGCGCCGTCGCGGCAGATTGCGAGGTCCACGGGCACCGGTTCCAACGCGGCGAGCGTGCGCTCGTCGCCATCCGGAACGTCATGCGGCAGCGCAAGCACTTCGCCGACCCCGGCCTGTTCGACTTGGACCGGGTCATCCCGCCGCACCTGCGCCGGCTTCCCTTCGGCGCGGGCGCCCATAACTGCCTGGGCATCAGCCTTGCGCTGGCCGAAACCCGGCACGTGCTGGGCGCCCTGCTTGCGCTCGGCGGCCGGCTTGCGATCCTGCGGCGCAGCCGCAACCGGGGGAAGATTTACCCTGGCTACACGGAGCTGCTGATCCGGCTTGACCCGCGGCCTGCCCCGGCGCGGTCTCGCTGAGACCAGGCCGGCCGGACAAGGAAACGAGGATGGGATGCACGATGCCCCGTGCATGTCCTGAGTCGAGTGCCTGTCAGGCAATTGCTGACCGTCACGACGATCCCAGCAGGCGCGCGACCGCGCCCGTGGCGAAGTCCTGGTCGATCAGCTCCTTGGAGAACCACCGCCGGTAGAACAACGGGCCGACCACCGACGCGATCAATTCGGAAGGAGTCTGGCCGGTCGGGAAATCTCCTCGCGCCTGCGCGCGCTCGGCGACGGTAGGAACGGGATCATCAACCCGGCGTGAAGGCCGGCATGAAGCGTCGCAAGTTCGGGGTCGCGCTCGGCGGCGTCGATGATTGACGGGAGGATCGCAGGCCAGCGCGCCGAACGAAGCTGCCTGACAAGGTTGGTGACGAGTGCGTCCAAGTCACCCTTGAGGGTACCCGTATCGGGAACTTCGGGCGGCGCGCCCAGCGTCGCGCAAGCGGACAGCAGCAGCGCCGAGCGCGACGGCCAGTGCCGGTAGATCGTCGTCTTGGACACACCCGACCGGCGCGACACCTCGTCCATGCTGACGCCGCCAATCCCCCCTCGGACCGCAGCGCATGGGTCGCGGCGAGCACGGCGTTCCTCGACCGCTGAACACGCTTGTCGGTCCCCTCGGCCATGCCGGTCCCCGCCTTCCTGCTTGACTGAAAACAAAACTGCACAGTATCGTATCGTAAAAAGGAATAGCATCGTCACCGGCGGTCCTGGCGCAACCCAGAAGGCAGCCTGCGATGAAGCTTGCATCTACCCGGATCGTCACACGGGACGTTCCCGCGCTGGCTCGGTTCTACGAAGGCATCACCCGGGTCGCTCCGGTCGGCAACGACGATTTCGTGGAGATCCGGACACCGGGCAGCGTCCTGGCGATCTGCAGCCAGCGCTCGGTCGAGAGGGACAACGCAAGCGCCGCGGTTGCAGCCGCGAACCGCTCGATGATCCTGGAATTTGAGGTCGAGGACGTTGACGCCGAGCAGGCGCGTCTTCAAACGACGATCGGAGAATGGGTTCTTGAGCCGACAACCCAGGCGTGGGGCAACCGGTCAATGCTGTTCCGGGACCCCGATGGCAACCTGATCAACTTCTACACCTCCCGAAGCGGTCGCCCGTAGCAAAGCCGGCTTGAGCTTGGTCAAGACCTGCTCGATCAGGTCCAGGTCTGGCAGGTGTTTCGGCGGCAAGGACAGTGTGGCGCCAACGCCTCGGACATGTCCGGAGCGCCCAGCGCGGCTGCCATGGCCAGGGCTTCCGCGGGTGCTTGAGCCTGTGCCTGCTCCGCTCCAATCGCCGACCGGTGCCTGCTCGTTGGCCGCGTCGAATTTCCGGACCTCGTTGCGCATCCTTGAAGCCCACTTGGCGGACAATGCAACCACCTCGGGCCGTGCGAGGTAAACATCCAGTCCTGGATGATTGGTGCCAGCCATCTCCCGGCTTCTTTCTCCACCATCCCAGGCGCCGGCAGGTGTCCGCCGCGTTGCGTGCCTTGTCAGACTTCCTGCATGAGCAGGACTGAACGGAGCCAGCGGATGTTCTAAACAGGCCGCAGGCCAGGTTCTCACGATCAGCAATCATCCGATGGAACCGCCGGCCTTGGACAGCACGGCGGCGACGTACGCCGTCTCGCCTGCTTCCAGCGCGCGGCGCATCGCCGTGCCCTCCATCGCGTAGGCGCCCGTCGCGAAGCTCCGGAACGGCGCCCTGACGGCGCGTCCGATCAGTTCGCGCTTGCGGGCCTCGTCGAGCCGGAGCGAGGCGACGATGTTGGCCGTAATGTCGTCCAGGCGGTCGAGCGCCAGCGGACTGTCCCCGAGCGCAGTGGCAAGCCGGTCATAGGCGCCACCCCGGCGCGAGGCGAACCCGGCGAACAGCAGCTCCCCGCCGGGCCGCAGCACGCGCGCGGCCTCGGCCAGGAAGCGCGGGACCGAGGCGTAGCAATGCGCGCCTTCGATGTTCAGCACGACGTCGAAGCTGGCGTCGGCGAGCGCCAGGTTTTCCGCGTCGCCCTCGATGAAGGTCAGGTTCGGCAATCCGCCATACCGGATGGAGGCGAGCGTCGCGTAGGCGGCTGCCCCGTCCAGCCCGGTCAGGCGGCGCGGCCCCATTGCCGCCGCGACGAAGGCCGCGCCGCCGCCG
>CAXTUQ010000664.1:550-3351 GCA_964247405.1 uncultured Acetobacteraceae bacterium | reverse complement strand
CGACGGTCACGGGCCGGTTCGACATGATAGCCTGCGTGCGCGCGACCCGCATCGCCTGCGCGACGGCCCCCGCCGCCGCTCGCATCTCCAGCCCGGCGCTGCGCGGCGCCCCCCGCGCCAGCACCAACCCGGCGACCAGCCCCAGCACCGCCAGCACGACGATCATCTCGATCAGGGTGAAGCCCGCTTCGCTGGGCAAGGTGAAGCCCGCGTCACGCCGGGGCCGGCTAACTCGCGGCAAGGTCGTTCAGGCCCAGCATGGCCAGCAGCAGGGACGCCACGATCCCAGCGATCACCAGCCCCATCACCACCGTGATCGCCGGCACCAGCAGCGCCACCAGCCGCTGCACGCCGAGCCGGGTCTTCTCCTCGTGGATCTCCGCCGCGCGCAGCGCCATGGGGCCGAGCTGCGCCGTTTCCTCGCCCAAGCGCAGCAGGTAGATCGTGCGCGCCGGGAACACGCCGGACTCGTCGAGCGGGCGGGACAGCCCGGCGCCGCCTTTGGCGCTGATTGTCGCGCGCTCCACCGCGGCGACGCCCGCCCCGTTGCCGATGGCGTCCCGCACGATGCCAAGGGCTGCGATCAGCGGCACCCCGTTGTTCAGCAGCGTGCCGAGCGTCCGGGTGAAGCGCGCGGCCACGACCTCCCGCGTCAGCCCGCCCACCACCGGCAGGCGCAGCAGCAGCCGGTCCCGCATCATGCGCGGACGCGGCTGTTTCAATGCCTGCCGCATCGCCAAGGCCAACGCGATGAACGCCAGCAAGGCATACAGCCCGTAGGCCGACACCGCGTCGCCCGTGGCGATCAATAGTTGCGTGGGCCGGGGCAGCGCGGCACCGCTCTGCTCGAACAGCGGCACGAACTGCGGCAGCACCTGGGTCAGCAGCAGGGTGATCGACCCGACCGCCGCCAGCAGCAGCAGGCCCGGATAGATCATCGCGGAGGTGATGGTGGAAGCGAGGTTGCGCTCCCGTTCCAGCAGGTCGGCCAGGCGGTCCAGCGTCGGCGCCAGCGTGCCGCCGGCCTCGCCGGCGCGGACCAGGCCGACATACAGCTTCGGGAAGCTGCCGGGATGCGTCCCGAGCGCGGTCGCCAGCGAGCCGCCGTCGCGCACCGTCTTGCGCAGGCCCTCCACCGTCGCGCGCACCCGGGCATTCGGCGCGGTATCGACCAGGAAGCGCAGGCTGCGGTCCAGGTCCTGCCCGGCGCCGAGCATGATCGACAGCTCCCTCGTGAAGTTCGCGACATCCTGCCGCCCCATGCCCCGGCGGCCGATGTCGCGGTGCAGCAGGTCGCCGATGCCGCGGGTGCCTGCCGGCTCCGCGCGCATCGGGATGCTGCCCTGGCGCTGCAGGTGGCGGACGACCTCGGCCTCCGTCGCCGCGTCCATGGTGCCGCGCACGGTCTGCCCGGCCGGGTCGATGGCGGTGTAGCGGAAAGCGGGCATCCGGCCGCGCCCCGCTACGCTTCGGCGCGGATGCTGCGCACGACTTCCTCGACCGTGGTGGTGCCGGCCAGCGCCGCGTCCAGCCCGGCGTCGAACATCGTCACCATCCCGGCCGCCACCGCCGCGCGCTCGATCTCCGTGTGCTCGGCACGGGCGAAGATCAAGCGCTCGATGTCGGCGTTCGGCGCCAAAAACTCGGCGATGGCCTGGCGCCCGCGGTAGCCGGTGCCGCGGCACTTGTCGCAGCCGACCGGGTGCCACAGCCGCACCGGGCGCTGGGCCGTCCGGCGTTCCAAGTCGAAGCGCCGCACCAGCTCCGGCGCTGCCTCGTCCTCCCTCGCGCAATGGGTGCAGAGCCGCCTGACCAGCCGCTGCGCCAGCACGCCGCGCAGCACGGCGGTCAGCAGGTAGTCCTCCAGCCCCATGTCGCGCAGGCGGGAGATGGTGGCCGCGGCCGAGTTGGTGTGCACGGTGGACAGCACCAGGTGCCCGGTCAGCGCCGCCTGCACCGCGATTTGCGCCGTCTCGATGTCGCGGATCTCGCCGACCATGATGACATCGGGGTCCTGGCGCAGGATGGAGCGCAACAGGCTTGCGAAGTTCAGCCCGATCTGCGGCTTCACCTGGATCTGGTTCACGCCTGAAAGCTGGTACTCGATGGGGTCCTCCACCGTCACCACCTTGCGCGCCACCGAGTTCAGCGACAGCAGCCCGGTGTAAAGCGTCGTCGTCTTGCCGCTGCCGGTCGGCCCCGTGACCAGCACGATGCCGTTCGGCAGGTCGAGCGCCGCGTTCACCTTGGCAATCACCGGCGCCGGCAGGCCCAGCCGCCCGTAGTCGAAAGCCACGGTGCTGCGGTCCAGCACGCGCAGCACCACCGTTTCCCCATACAGCGACGGGATGGTCGAGACGCGGAAGTCGATCTCCGTCCCGCGCACCGCGAGCTTGATGCGCCCGTCCTGCGGCAAACGGCGCTCGGCGATGTCGAGGCGGGACATGATCTTGATGCGCGACGTGATGGCGGCGGTGAGTCGCGACGGCGGGCTGTCGGCCTCGTGCAGCACGCCGTCGTAGCGGTAGCGGATGCGCAGCCGGTCCTCGAACGGCTCGATGTGGATGTCGGACGCCTGGGTCTCCACCGCGCGGGCGATGATCTGGTTGACCAGGCGGATCACCGGCGCCTCGCTGGCGAGGTCCTTCAGGCGCTCCGCGTCCTCCTCCGACGGCTCGCCCGTCCCCTCCGGCGTGTCCGGCGCCGCCGCGGGCGCGTCCGAGTACAGCCGGTCGAGCGCCGCATCCAGCTCGATGGGCACGCCGACCAGCAGGACGACCGGCAGCCCGGCAGCCGACGCG
>CAXTUQ010000664.1:0-540 GCA_964247405.1 uncultured Acetobacteraceae bacterium | reverse complement strand
CGATGGCGGCGGGCACGAACCCATCGAGCGGATCGGCCACCGCGACCAGCAGCCGCCCGTCCTGCTCGGCGACCGGGAGCGCCCGGGCGCTGCGCAGGAACCGGGTGGACAGCCGGTCGGCGAACAGCGGCTCGGCCGCAGGATACCGGTCCGGGGTGGCGACGGGCAGGTTGAGCAGCCGGGCATAGGCCTCGGCGAGGCCCCGCTCCGTCACCAGGCCGAGCTGCAGCAGCACCTTGTCCAGCCGCTGCCCGCTGTCCCCCGCGACCCGGCGCCCGCGTTCCACCGTGCGGGCGTCGCACTGCCCGAGTTCGACCAAAAGCGCCGCCAGGCTTTCGATCAGGGAGCCTGGATCGGCGGGCCGGCTGCCGGCGCCGCCGGGATCGACGGCGACCGGCTGCTTGAAGCTATGGGCGTTCATCCCGTGGCGATCCCGGTTGTGGCATGTCTGGTCGTCCTATACATGGTTCTCCCGCGTGCCGGGAGAAGGCCGCGGGATTCGGGAGCGCGTTTGGACGGGCTGTTGCCGCTGCTGCTGTC
>CAXTUQ010000663.1:0-3355 GCA_964247405.1 uncultured Acetobacteraceae bacterium | reverse complement strand
GCGCCGGCGGTTACGGCCCGCCAGCGGAGCGCGATCCGGCGGCGCGCGCCCGTGACCTCTGGGAAGCCCGGGCATGACCCCCCTTTCCCGCCGTGCCACGCTTGCAGGCGCCGCCGCGCTGCTGCCGGTGCTGCACGTCCCTGCCCGCGCGGCGCGCGTGCCGGGGGTGCTGCGCTTCGGCCTGTCCGCCTACCCGCCGACGCTGGCGCCCTGGGCCAACGCCGGCACGGCCGCGGGCACGGTGCAGGCGCTGATGAACCGCGGCCTGCTCGGCTACGGCCCTGACGGCAGCCTGCAGCCCGAACTGGCCGAAAGCTGGGCAGCCGATGGCACGACGGCCTGGGTGTTCCGCCTGCGCGAAGCCGTCTGGCACAACGGCAAGCCGGTGACGGCCGAGCAGGTCAAGTGGAACTTCGATCAGGTCGCCGGCGAAAAGAGCACCGCGTATCTGCGGGCGCAGTGCCAGGAGATCGCGAAAATCGAGACGCCGGACGCGCGCACGGTCCGGCTGGTGATGAAGGCGCCGAACGCGACCGTGCCGCAGATGCTGGCGACCTACTTCATGCCGATGATCTATCCGGACTCCAACGCCCCTGGCGCGCAGGCAGTGGGCGCCGGGCCGTTCGTCCTCAAGAACGCGGAGCGCGGCGTGGGGATCGAGATGGAGGCGCACGCGAAGTACTACAAACCCGGCCTGCCGAAGCTGAAAGGCGTCCGGCTCACCGCCTACGCCGACGAGACCCTGCGGGTGGCGGCGCTGCAGGCGGGCGACGTGGACCTGATCGAGTATGTGCCGTGGCAAAGCATGACGGCCATCGAGGCGGACCCGCGCCTGGTGCTGCAAACCACGGACGGGCCATACATGTACCTGATGTTCAACGGCAAGGCCGGCCCGCTGTCGGACAAGCGGGTGCGGCAGGCGGTCGCTTTTGCCATCAAGCGGGACGACGTGGTGCGGGCGGCGTTCTTCGGCCGCGGCGCGCCGCTGGAGGGCCTGCCAATGGTCCAGGGCACCCCGTTCTTCGATGCGGCGCGCAGCCGCGCGCAGGCCTACGACCCCGCCCGCTCCAAGGCGCTGCTGGCGGAGGCCGGGCATCCCGACGGGTTCAGCACCAGCCTGCTGTCCACCTCCACCTACGGCATGCACAAGGACACGGCGGAGATCGTGCAGCAGAGCCTGGCCGCGGTCGGCATCCAGGTGGAGCTGCGCCTGCCGGATTGGGCCACCCGCGTCGCCCAGGGCAACCGGGGCCAGTACGAGATGGGGCTGATGGGCACCGCGTCCGAAAGCAACGACCCCGACGGGATCACCAACCAGGTGGACGGTGGCCTGAGCGCGTCCTTTGTCCGCAGCGTCAACCTGCCGACCCCGCGCATCCACCAATTGCTTGCCGCCGGGCGGGGCGAGTTCGATCCCGAGAAACGCCGGGCGATCTACGCCGAGGTGGAGGGGGCCGTGCTGGACGAGGCCAATTTCGTGGGCATCGCCTGGCGGGCGCAGGGCTACGCTTCTACCCGGGACCTGCGCGGCTTCCAGAACCTGCCCGGCGCGTTGAGCTTCTACTCCGGCGCCACGCTCGACGGCGCCGAGTTCGCCCAAAGGTCCTGACCCGTGCTGGCCTGGACCCTGCGGCGGCTTGGCGTCTCGGCCGCGCTGGTTTGGGTGGTGGCGACTTTGGTGTTCCTGGCGATCCGCCTAGTGCCGGGCGACCCGGCCGAGCTGCTGCTGAGCCAAGGGGGCGCCGCGCCCGACCCCGGCGCGGTGCAGGAGCTGCGCGAGCAGCTCGGCCTCGACCGTCCGATCCTCGCCCAGTACGCGGCGAACATGGCCGGTGCCTTGCGGGGCGACCTCGGCCAGTCGGTCCAGGACGGCAGTCCGGTGATGGAGACCATCAGCCGCCGCCTGCCCCGCACGCTGGAGCTGATCGGCGCCGCGGCGCTGCTGGCGGTGCTGATGGGCGTGCCGATGGGGACGCTGGCGGCAGTGCGGGCCGGCGGTTGGCTCGACCGCATCACCTCGGGTTTGGCCGGGCTGGCGCTGGCGGTGCCGGTGTTCGTGCTGGGCACGCTGATGGTGCTGCTGTTCGCGCAGCGGCTGCATTGGGTGGCGGCGGGCGGCTACGTGGCGTTCGCGGAGAACCCGGGGCAGCATGTGCTCCTGCTGCTGATGCCGGCGCTGGCGATTGCGGCTGGCCTCGCCGCGACGGTGTTCCGCATGACGCGCGCCGCCGTGCTGGACGTGGCCGGGCGCGACTGGGTGCGGACCGCGCGGGCCAAGGGGCTGGGACCCGGGCGCATCCTGCTGCACCACATGCTCCGCAACGCCCTCATGCCCATCGTGACGGTGGTGGCGCTGCATCTGGGCAGCCTGTTGGGCGGCACGGTCTTGGTCGAGTACGTGTTCAACTGGCCCGGCCTGTCCGGGATGCTGGTCGATGCGGTGTCGGCCCGGGACTACCCGGAGGTGGTGGGCGTGATCCTGGTCATCTCCGTGCTGTTCGTCGGGCTGAACCTGTTGGTTGACCTGCTTTACGCGGCGCTGGACCCGCGGGTGCGGCACGGGTGACGGGCGCGCGCCGGCTGGCCTGGCCCGCGTCCGGGATCGGGCTGATCGCCCTGGCGGCGCTGGCCGCGCCGCTGCTTCCCCTGCCCGATCCCGTGCGGATGGACGTGGCGCACCGGCTGGCGATGCCGGGTCCGCTGCACCTGCTGGGACAGGACGAGTACGGGCGGGACGTGCTGGCGCGGCTGCTGTGGGGCGCGCGGGTGTCGCTTTCGGTGGCGCTTTTGGCCTCGCTTGCCGCCTGCCTTCTCGGCACCCTGTTCGGCATGCTCGGCGGATACCTGCGCGGCGTGGTCGAGCTGCTGACGGTGCGGGCGATGGACGTGGTGCTGTGCTTCCCGCCGCTGCTGCTGGCGCTGCTGGTCGTGACCCTGGCCGGGCCGGGGGCGGGAACGCTGATCGGGGTGCTGACGGTGCTGTACGTGCCGGGCTTCGCGCGCATCGCCTATGCCGGGGTGCTGGCGACGGGGGCGCAGGACTTCGTGGAAGCGGTGCGCGTGCTGGGGGCCAGCAGCGGGCGGATCATGCTCAGGACTATCCTGCCCAACGTGCTGGGTCCGGTGCTGGTGCAGTTCAGCCTGACGGGCGCCGCGGCCATCGTGCTGGAAAGCGGCTTGTCGTTCCTGGGCCTCGGCGTCGTGCCGCCGGCGCCGAGCTGGGGCCTGATGATCCGCGGGGCGCGGGCAACCATGGACCAGGCGCCGCTCTTGCTGCTGTGGCCCTGCCTGGCGCTCACCCTGACCATCCTCGCGGTCAATGCGTTCTGCGACGCGCTGCAGGGCGTGCTGGACC